>JBGVOE010000001.1:0-24502 GCA_045126355.1 Anaeroplasmataceae bacterium
TTTTAAAGTGCTATAATATGTTTGTCAAAAAAACAAATAAAATTTGGAGGCTTATAAAATGGCAAAAAAAATAGTTTCTGACTTAAATGTTCAAGGAAAAAAAGTATTAATTCGTGTGGATTTCAACGTTCCAATGAAAAATGGCGTTATTACTGATGACACACGTGTACGTGCTGCTCTTCCAACAATTCAATATGTTGTTGAAAATGGTGGTAAAGCAATCGTATTCTCTCATCTAGGAAGAGTTAAATCTGTTGAAGATATTACTAAAAACAATATCAAACCAGTTGCTGCTCGCTTAGAAGAATTAATCGGTAGAAAAGTTATCTTTGTTGATGCAACTCGTGGTGCTGAATTAGAAGAAGCTGTTAATGCATTAGCAGAAGGTGAAATCTTAATGTTCCAAAATACTCGTTATGAAGACTTTGACGTAGAATTAGGAAAAGAAGTAAAATTAGAAAGTAAAAACAATCCTGAATTAGGTGCTTACTGGGCATCTTTAGGAGATGGAATTTTTGTAAATGATGCATTTGGTACTGCTCATAGAGCTGCTGCTTCAAATGTAGGTATCGCTTCTAACTGTACTGAAGTTGCTGCTGGTTACTTATTAGAAAAAGAAATCCGTTTCATTGGTGGAGCTGTTGATGAACCTGCTCGTCCATATGTAGCAATCTTAGGTGGAGCTAAAGTAAGTGATAAAATCGGTGTTATTTCTGCTTTAAGCGAAAAAGCTGATAAAATCTTAGTTGGTGGAGCTATGATGTTTACATTCTTAAAAGCTTTAGGTGTAAATGTTGGTGCTTCTAAAGTTGAAGATGAACAATTAGAATTAGCTAAAGAATTAATGGCTAAAGCTGGTTCTAAATTAGTATTACCTGTTGACGCTGTATGTTCAAAAGCTTTTGTTGATGAACCAGGTGTTGTAAAAGGTGTTAACGAATTTGAATCTGATGATATGGGATTAGACGTAGGTCCTGCTACATTAGAATTATTCAAAGAAGTATTATCTACTGCTAAGACAGTAGTTTGGAACGGACCTATGGGTGTGTTCGAAATGAAAAACTATGCTGCTGGTACAATCGGTGTATGTGAAGCTATCGCTGCTTTACAAGGTAACGCTATCACTGTTATCGGTGGTGGTGACTCAGCTGCTGCAGCTGAAAAATTAGGATATGCTGATAAATTCAGCCACGTTTCAACAGGTGGAGGAGCTTCATTAGAATATCTAGAAGGTAAAGTATTACCTGGTATCGCTTGTGTTAACGATAAATAATTAACACGTATAAAAGCATTTGATGCATACTGAGAAAAGAGGAAAACACTATGGAAAAGAAGATTGTAATTAAAAGTACGGTGGGACTTCACGCTAGCTTAGCAGCAAAAGTTGTTCAAGCCGCTTCAAGATTTGATGTAGATATTAAATTACATTATGGTGAAAAAGTTGTTGACGTTAAATCAATCTTAGGATTAATGTCATTAGCTATTCCAAGCGGAGAAAATGTTGTTTTGGTAGCATCAGGTGATCAAGCATTAACTGCTATTGAAGAAATTGAAAAAATTTTAGGATAATTAAAGGTGAAAATTAGTATGAGAAAACCCGTTATGGCTGGTAACTGGAAAATGAACAAAACTCGTGATGAAGCTTTACAATTCATTTACGCTGTAAATAATGAGCTTCCATCAACAGATAAAGTTGAAACAGTAATTTGTGCACCAGCAATTTTATTACGTTGTTTAGTTAAACGTCAAGGTAGCGAATTACGTATTGGCGCTCAAAATATGCACTACGCTGAAAGTGGAGCATATACTGGAGAAATCTCTCCAAAAATGTTAGAAACTACAGGAGTATCTTATGTAGTTTTAGGTCACAGTGAAAGACGTGAAATGTTCAATGAAACTGATGAAGCAATCAACAAAAAAATTGTTGCTGCATTAGCTCATGACATTACTCCAATCGTTTGCTGTGGTGAAACATTAGAACAAAGAGAAGCAAACCAAGTTGAAGAAGTATTAGGAAATCAAATCCGTGCTGCTTATGCAAACTTACCTGCTGAAGATGTTGCAAAAACAATTATTGCTTATGAACCAATCTGGGCAATCGGAACTGGTAAAACAGCTACTGCAGATGTTGCTGATGAAACTTGTGGTTTCGTAAGAAGTGTTATTAGAGATATGTTCGGTAATGCTGTTGCTGAAGAAGTAAGAGTATTATACGGTGGATCTGTAAAACCAAGCAATATCGAAGAATTAATGAGCAAAGAAAACATCGACGGTGGTTTAGTTGGTGGAGCTTCTTTAGAAGCAGAATCTTTCTTAAAATTAGTTAAAGCTTGTGTTAAGTAAAAAAATAAAGTTAACTCGTTAAAAAATGAGTTAACTTTTTTTCTTTATATTATCTATATTATATATAATAAAAAAAACCTCGAATTTTTCGAGGTTTTAATGTTTTTATCTGTTGTAGAATTCGACGATTAATTGTTCGTTGATTTCTTTTAAGAATTCATCTCTTTCAGGTAAACGAACTAACATACCGCTCATTTCGTTTTCATTGAATGAAACGTATTCTTTTCTTGAGAAGTTTCCTTCTAAAGCAGCTTTAACGATTGATAAGTTTTTAGATTTTTCTCTTAAAGCAACTACTTGACCAGGTTTAACACGGTAAGAAGCGATATCAACTTTTTTACCATCTACTAAGATGTGACCATGGTTAACTAATTGTCTAGCTTGAGCACGAGTAGAAGCGAAACCAATGCGGTAAACAACATTGTCTAAACGAGTTTCTAAAACTTTTAAGAAGTTTTCACCAGCTTTTCCTGGTAATTTAGAAGCTTCATTGAATGTTTTTCTGAATTGTTTTTCGTTTACTCCATAAGTAAATCTAACTTTTTGTTTTTCTTGTAATTGCACACCGTATTCGCTTAATTTAGAGCGTTTTTGACCATGCATACCAGGTGCATATGGACGTTTTGCAATTTCTTTTCCTGTACCAGAAATTGAGTATTTTAATCTACGAGATAATTTCCAGCTAGGTCCTGTGTAACGTGACATAATTTTTTCCTCCTATAATTTTATTTTTTTTAATTATGAGGTAAAAAGTTTTGTTTCCTATATATTCCATAAAGATATCTTTCAATTGTACTTTCACCTATAGCAGCCGAGATTACTTGTATCCTCTTTGGGTTGAGATATGTTCATGTATTGATTAAGGATTGCTGCCTTTTACCAACACGCCTATATATTGTATCTTTTTTTACTTAATATGTCAAGAATATTTAAAATTAATTTTAAATTTTATATATAATATGATACAATAGTTTCGGTGATGAAAAATGATATATAATAAAATTTTAGTTAGATTTGGAGATCTAACATTAAAAGGTAGAAATAGAAAGATGTTTGTTTCTAGAGTTGTTAACTTAGTAAAAGAAAAATTAGATGGATTAAAAACAACTTTAGAAATTACACATGATAGAATTTATGTAGCTATTAATGAAGAAGATACTAATGAAATTATTAAAAGATTAAGTTATGTTTCTGGTATTTCTTCTTATAGTTTAGTAGTAAGAGTAAATACTACATCTGACATGAAAGAAATTAAAGAAGCGGCTGTTAATTTAATTAATGAACAAATTAAAGGCGATGTAAAATTTAAAGTAGAATCAAAAAGAAGTGATAAAACATTCCCTTTAACAAGTTTAGAAATCAGCAAAGAAATTTCTAGTTATGTTTTAAAACAATGTAAAAATTTACATGTAGATGTTCATAATCCAGAGGAAACACTATATATAGAATTACGTAATAAAGATACATATTTATATTTAAAAGATATTAAAGGTATGGGTGGATTTCCTGTTGGAGTTGCTGGTAAAGGATTATTAATGTTATCTGGTGGAATTGATTCACCTGTTGCGGGTTACTTAGCTATGAAACAAGGTGTTGAAATTGAATGTGTTCACTTTGAGTCAACTCCACTTACTTCAATTGAATCTGCTCAAAAAGTAATTGATTTAGTTAAAAAGATGGCTAAATACGCTCCTAAAAATCGTATTAAAGTTCATTTTGTACCATTTAAAGAATTACATATGGCATTACTTGATAATGTTCCTGAATCTTATAACATTACTATTATGCGTAGAATGATGTATCGTATAACTAGTAAATTATGTGATAAGTTTAATGCATTATGTATTGTAAATGGTGAATCAGTAGGTCAAGTAGCGAGTCAAACATTAGGAAGCATGAATACAATAAATTCAGTTACTAATGTTCCAGTAATTAGACCTGTTGTAACTTATGATAAAAATGAAATTATTAAAATTTCTAGAATGATTGATACATATGATATCTCAATTAAACCATTTGAAGATTGCTGTACAGTTTATGTGCCAAAATCACCTGCGACTGCTCCAACAATTGAAAAAAGTGTTTTATTTGAAAAATCATTTGATTATGAATCTTTAGTTGATTTAGCTGTAGAAAACGTAAAAACAGTAACTATTGATGTAAATAGTGATCTTGATTTGTCGTTTTTAGGATTAGAAGTAAGAAATGTGTTGTAATTAGATGTATAAAACCTCCTAGATTGTTAAGAATATAGTTGTAGGAGGTGAATTATCTTGAAAACAAATACAAATCAAACTTCTAACAACCAAAAAAGTCAAATGAATAATAGTATGTATAATGACAGTAAAAACAATAACAATACTAATAAAGACAATAGATTTTACGGTTCATATAAAAACGAAGTTGCCAATGAAATGGGTATAGAAATGGGTCCAGACCAAACTGCTCGTAACAATGGTAGAGTCGGTGGTCAAATCACTAAAAACCTTGTAGCCAAAGGTAAAGAAGATTTAGACACTACAAATATGAAATACGAATTTGCTGACGAATTAGGTGTTGAAATAGGTCCAGATGCTACTGCTAGACAAAACGGTAGTGTTGGTGGAAATATTACTAGAACACTAGTTAATCGTGGAAAAAATTCGATGAAGAACAATTCTGGTTCTAATTATAACAACCAATAACAAATTAAATGCTCACATATAGATGTGGGCATTTGTTTTTCTTAAATACTTATGGTACAATTAGTTTGGTGATTTTATATGATAACATCTTTAACAAATGAAAAAATGAAAGAATATGCAAAACTTAATCAAAGTAAATATAGAGAAGAAAAAGGATTATTTATTGTTGAAGGACCACATCTTGTTAGTGAGGCTAAACAATTAAATTTATTAGAAGAAGTTATTACTTCTGATCCTAATATTGAGGGTACGCTTGTAAGTGATGCTGTAATGAAAAAACTATCTAATACAGTTCACCCTGTGAAAGTTTTAGGTATTTGTAAAATGGTAAAAAAAGCAAAAGTTTGTTCAAAAGTTTTAGTCTTAGATTGTATCAGTGATCCTACAAATTTAGGGACACTATTAAGAAGTGCGATAGCTTTTGGTTTTGAGACAGTCTTCTTAGCAAATGGTAGTGTTGACCCTTATAATGATAAAGTTATTAGAGGTTCTCAAGGTGCTATTTTTAAGGTAAATATCATTAAAGGTGATATTGTCAAATTCTTAGCTGAAATTAAAAAAACACATCAAATTTTAGGTACAAATGTGCGTAAGGGTATGGATGTGTCTAGTATCAAAAAAGAGCCTAATATCGCTTTAATTTTAGGAAATGAAGCACGTGGTATGAGTGAAGCGGCAGAAGGGTTTGTAGATTTAAATTTATATATTAAAATGCAAAATACAGAAAGCTTAAATGTTAGTGTTGCTGGAAGTATTTTGATGTATGAACTAACAAAAAAATGCTAATTATTAAAATTAGCATTTTTATTTTCGCTATTCTTCCCAAAGAGGTTTCATACCTGATTTTTTTGCTTTATCTTCATCCATAATTGTATCAACAAATAAAGTTCCAAATAAATGGTCATATTCATGTTGGAATACAATTGCGATATAGTCATTTAAACTAAATTTTTTATGTTCAGTTTTTCCGGTTTGAACATTGTATAAATCAGCCTCAACTGTTATTTGTTTATGTCTTGGTGTAATACCGCAAGTTTCTCTATCTACTGATAGGCAACCTTCTCCACCAGGAAGATAAACAATATCTTTACTTTTTTTAATAATTTTTGGATTAATAACAGCAAGTAACCAAGTTTTACCTTCTAAGTCGTTGGCTAAAATTGTAAATATTTTTTTATTAATTCCAATTTGTGGAGCAGCTAAACCTACACCTGGTCTTAGTCCTAATTCTTTTGCTTTCGCATCATTTTGTGAATTGAATAAATAACCAATCATTTCTAAAATTGTTGTTTTATCTTCATTTGATAAAGGAATTTTAACATCAGAACTTTCTTTTCTTAAGATTTCATTTCCTTCACGAATTATATTTTTCATTAATATCATATATATCACCAGGTCAATTATACTATATTTTATAGAAAAAACCAAGGATAATCTTGGTTAGATTCTAGAAGCACCAATAATAACTAATAGAATAAATAAAACTAAAATTAAAGCATAACCATAACCGCTTTTACCTGTTGTGTTTCCACCACCAGTATTACATCCGTAACCATAATAGCCAGGAGCCATTCCATATCCGTAATACATAAAACGCACCTCCTTTTCGCTATAGTATATGATTAATCATATTTAATGTTTGGGTATAAGTCTATTCATTATAATGTAGATCTTCATCAAATTTATCTTCATTTCTTAGTCCCAAAAAATTCTCAATTCTTTTTAACCGATTATTTAAATTTCTTAATTTTCGATTTGTTTCTTCTAACTGAAAGAAGATTCTTTGAGACTGATTATCTTGGTAAAAACCACCTTGCTGATATGGTGGGGTATTCATATCTGGCATTTGTGGCATCATAGGTTCACGTCTTCTAAACATTTTATCACCAATACTATGATATGAATTTTAAAAAAAAATGATATAATAGTCTCGGTGATTTTATGCGTTTAGATAAATTTTTAGCTAATTTAAAGTATGGTAGTAGAAATGATATAAAGAAATTTTGTAAAAAGAACATGATAAAGGTTAATGGAGTAAGTGTTAAAAACGCTGATACTGTGATTAACCCTGATGCTGATTTAATTGAAGTTGATGGTGAAGTTGTTTTTTATAAAGAACATATTACCTTAATGATGAATAAACCTGCTGGATATATTTGTTCAACTGTTGATGAAATATATCCATCACTACTTAATCTTTTAGATAGAAAATATTCCCGTTTTGATTTTAAGTTTGCTGGTAGATTAGATGTTGATACCCTAGGTTTAGTAATACTTTCTACAGATGGTGAAGTTATTCATAAAATTACATCACCAAATAAAGATATGTATAAAACGTATTATGTTAAGACAAAATGTAAAATAGAAAATGAAATGTTATTAGAAAGCCCTATAAAACTATTAGATGGTAATAATAGCGAATATATCACCAAAGGCGCAAAAGTTGCTAAAATAAGCGATTTTGAGCTATATCTTAGTATTACTGAAGGGAAGTTTCATCAAGTTAAAAGAATGTTAGAATATATTGATAATGAAGTTGTACTTTTAAAAAGAATTAAGATAGGTAATTTATCATTACCATCTGATTTAGAAGAAGGTAAATACAAAGAAATTTCATTAAATGATGTTTTTTAATTTCCATTTTACGATTCTTTGAATATACTAAATTGGTGATGTTATGAGCCGAAAAATTGATGAATTCAAAGAGTTTGTAAAAGCACATCCTTCAATAAAAAATGTTATAGATACTAAAGAAAAAACATGGCAAAATTTATTTGAAGAATGGAGTATGTTAGGTTCTGATTTAATGTGGAATAACTATAGTAAAGATGGTGAAGAAAAGGTGAAAACAACTTCAACATCTAAAGTTAATATTCCTGTTTCAAAAGAAGTCGCTCAATTAGGTGAGTTAGTAAAAACATGTGTTGGATATGTTAAAAAAATAAATCCAGATAGTATTGCTAAAACAGTAACAAATGTCCAAAAGTTAATGGCACTTGTTGCTGGCATTGGTGCTGCTAATACAGCTAAAGCGGCTAAGACTAATAAATTAACTGGCGATCCTTTGTTTGATAAAAAGTTTGATGATTGGTACTAATGGATATGAAATATTTTTATGATAATCCTATTCATTTAGAGTATTTAAGATATCATCCAAGATGGTATAAAATACTTCATTATGAACCAACTATGTTGTCTTCATTTATTGAAGAAGCTAACAGAGAGTTGCATTTGACTAAAAGAGATTCTTTATTAGAATTTAATAAAAAACTATCTTTTGTTTCAAGCTTAATGCAATATCTAGCAAAAAAATAAAATTCATAGTATAATAGGTAAGGTGATAAAAAGTGCGTTATTTCGAATTGTGTGAAAAAAGTGTAAACTTTGCTGAAGAAATAATGGAATCTCCTGAATTTAAAGAGTTAGTAAATTTAAAAGAAGAAATTTCATTAAAGATACCTAATTTAGTATTAGAATTTAATAAAGCAAAAGAAAAGTATGAAGAAGTTTGTAAATATTCAACATATCATCCAGATTATAAAAAAGTAAAATTAGAATTAGTTAGAACAAAAGAAGCTTTATATACTAATGAATTAGTTATTAAATATAAAGAATTAGAAAGAAAAGTTCAAGAAAAATTGAATGCTGCTTCACAAGAAATTGTTAAAGCTATTAGTAATAATGTAAAGTAGGTGTAGGATTATGATCGAAAGAAAAGGATTAATTGTTTATTTTGAAGATAAAGAAGTATTAAATAAATTAGATAAAAATGTTGTAAATATTTATTATGTATCAGAAAGAAATAATTACGCAATTATCTATTGTGATTTAAATCGTTATAAACCTTTATGTTCTCAACTGCAAACAATGAAAGGTATTATAAGTTTTGAAGACTCAATGAGTAATGTAGAAGCCAATAGTTTTTAATTAAACTGTTGGTTTTTTTATTTTTTTGTAAACTGTCAAGAAAAAATACTTGACACCTATATTTAACATGGTATAATGATATAGGAATTTAAAAAAAGGAGTGTTTTAAACATGGCTGTTAAATTAAGATTACAAAGATTCGGTGCTCACAAAAGCCCATACTATCGTATTGTTGCTGCTGATAGCAGAAGCCCAAGAGATGGTAAATTTATTGAAGTAGTTGGTACATATGAAGTAGTTTCTAGTCCTGCTAAAGTTTCTTTAAATGAAGAAAAAGTTTTAGCTTGGTTAAATAACGGTGCTCAACCAACAGATACAGTAAAAAGTATTTTATCTAAAGAAGGAATTTTAGCAAAATACGCAGCTTCAAAAGTTAAAAAAAGTAACTAATTGGGGTGTGTAAAATGATTAATTACGTTGAATTAATTAAAAATCTCATCATGCCACTAGTTATACATGAAGATTGTGTTAATGTTACATCTACTGTTTTAGAAGATGGAACAATTAATGTTAATGTCAACGTTGCTAATGAAGACGTAGGTCGTGTAATTGGCAAGGGTGGGAAAATAGCAACATCAATTCGTACAATTGTTTATGCTGCTGCTTCTAGAGAAAATGCTAAAGTCAAAGTAAATATTGACGCAGAATAAGATAGGAGAAATCCTGTCTTTTTTTCTACTCTTTAGTTTCTTTGTATGATAAGATAAATTAGAAGAATTTAAAAAAATATTATAAATATTATAAAAAAAGATTACGATGTCCATTTTTTTGTACATCACTAATGATATAATTGGAAATGTAAAGATATTATATTAAAAGAAAGAGATGATTAATGTGGATTTTAAAGAAAATTCAATAATTGTGTGTAATGAAAATGTTAAGAAAAATATTATAAAACGTAATTTCGAAGAGAAGAAATTATGTAATTTAACATTTATTAATATCGATGAATTTATTAAAAGATATACATTTAAGATTTCAAAAGAAGCAATCATTTATTCGATGAAGTTTTTATCGATGTCTTTTAAGAATACAATTACAATTATTAATAATATTTATTATGTTGAATGTGATAAAGAATATAATGATTCTAAGTTAAATAAGCTTAGAGATTTAAAGAAAGAATTGATTGAGCATAAGTTGTTAGAGTTTGATTTATACTTTAAACAATTTATTAAAGGGAAAAATATTTACGTAGTTGGAGAGTATCTAGATATTTTTCAAAAACATATTTTTAGTGAAGTCCAAAATTCATCAAATGTTTTTTATGTAACTAACGATAATAAAAAACTAGAGTTAGATGTATATAGTTTTGAAAAATATAATGATGAAGCAGAGTGGGTTTTCAGTCAAATTTTAACACTTTTAAACAGTGGTACTAATATTAATGATATCTATATTATTAACGAAAGTAATGAATATAGCCATCTGTTATATAGATATAGTAACTTATATAAAATACCAGTTCATATTAAAGAAAATGAATCTATTGATAACCATCATATTATTAAAGAATTTTTATCTAATTTATGTGTTTGTCCATTAGAATTTGCATTAGAAAAATTAAATGAATATAAAAATAAATACTTTTATAATAAAGTTGTTGAGATTTTAAATGATTACTATTTTATAGAAGATAAAGAGATTTTAACTGAAGTTTTAGAAGCTTTATTAAGTAATATTAAATATGAAGAAGATATCGAAAAAGATTGTGTTAATGTAGTAGGATTAGATTATGATTTTAAAGATACTGACCATGTATTTTTAATCAGCTTTAATAATAATACTTATCCTAAGACTTATTTAGATGAGGCTTATTTACCTGATAAATATTTTGATAAAGTCTTATTAACTCCAACACTAATTAAAAACGAATTAGAGCGTAATAAAGCCATATATTCGCTATCTAAAATAAATAATATTTATATTAGTTTTTCAAAATTAACTAAGGTTGAAAATGTTATATCAAGTATTACATCGGATGTTAATACTAATCTTAAAAAAAGTGAATCAAAGGTTGGTTTAAGCAAGGATATTGATAATTTAAAAGTAGGTATTATGATTGATGAGTTGATTAATTTTGATAATCATAATACAAATTTAGACTTATTATTCTCATCATTAAATCCAGCATATAAAACTTATGATAATAGTTTTGACTTTGTTGACAAAGATGTCTTAAAAGAAAAAATAAAGAGTTCTATTAAACTATCCTATACATCACTATCTACATTTTATAAATGTCAATTCCGTTATTATTTAGAACGTGTTTTATATCTTAATCGTAGTGAAGATACTAACGCAATTATGATTGGAAATATGTTCCATGCGATTTTAGAAAAATATGGAACAGAAGGTTTTGATTTAGAAGCTGAAAGGCAAAAACAATATGATAGTATTACTGATATTAGCACTCGCTTTTACTTTAATAAATTGTGGCCAGACTTCTTACTAGCTTTAGAGGTTATTGATGAATTTAGGGAAGTTACTTATTTAAAAGATGAACTTCATGAACAAGAGGTTAATATTGATTTATCAGATGATTATTTTACTAAAATATTTACTGGTAAGATTGATAAAATAATTTATAAAACAATTGATAAAGTAGACTATGTTTCAATCATTGATTATAAAACAGGAAAAGATATTCCTTCACTTGATAATGTAGCAGATGGGTTTAATTTACAGTTACCTGTATATGCGTACTTCTTAGCTAAGACTGAACTATTAAAAAATCCTAAAATTTTAGGTATTTATTTACAACGTATCTTAAATAATAGTAAACCAACTAAGACTAAAGATTTATTAACTGTTCAAAAAGACGCTTTAAAATTAGATGGCTATTCAACTATTGACAAAAAAGACTTAGCTCTTTTAGATCCTAATTATAGTAAGAGTTCATATATTAAAAGTATGAGTCTTTTAAAAGATGGTTCATTTAATAGATACGCTAAAGTATTTTCAGCTGGTGACATTAATGATTTGATTAAAATGGTTGAAGAATTAATAAATGAAGCTTTTAGTGATATTGAACAAGGTAATTTCAATATTAATCCTAAAAGTATTAGTGGTAATAATAAATCATGTCAATTCTGTCCTTATATGAATATTTGTTATCGTAAAAATAAAGATATAAAAGTTATTGATGAAAAAAAGTTTAAAGAAACGGTAGGTGATGAAGATGGACTTCACTAATGAACAAAAACAAGCAATATATACACGAGGTACTAATTTGATTGTTTCAGCTGGTGCGGGTAGTGGGAAGACCGCTGTTTTATCTGAACGAATTTTACAAATGTTATGTGATGGTTATGACATTAGCAGATTATTAGTATTAACATTTACAAATGCTGCGGCACTTGAAATGAAAACACGAATTAAAAAGAAGGTTTCAAAAGTTCCATCTTTAAGCGAACAAGTTAGTAAAATTGATTCAGCTTATATTACTACTTTTGATGCGTTTGCTTTAAGCTTGGTTAAAAAGTATCATTACTTATTAGGTATCTCTAAAGATTTAACAATAGCTGATAGTGTAGTGATGAAATTAAAAAAAGAAGAGATTATTAATGAAATATTTACAAAACATTACACTAAAGAAACTACTCAATTTTTAGATCTATTAAATAAATTTACTTTTAAAGATGATAATGAGTTTAAAGATAGTATTTTAAAAATTGCAGAAAAGATTGAATTAAAACCAAACAAAGAAAAGTTTTTATATTCTTATCTAGATAATTATTATAAAGATGAAAATATTGACTCTTATATAAAGATTTATGTAGAAGAATGTAATGAAAGATTAAAAGATTTTAAACTTAGTGCGGATGACATTTATACATTAACTCCTGATTCTAAACTAGGTGAGTTTTTAAGTGAGTTTCTTGATTTTATTAAATTAGAACATAGTTATGAAGAAATCATTGCCTATTTTACTACCCTTAAGATTCCTTCTGCACCAAGAGGAGATGAGGAGAGCCAAGAATTAAGAAAGAAATTTAAAGATGATGTTGATAAATTTGCCTCAGACTTTTTAAAATTTGATAATGTAGAAGTTATTAAAGAAAGTTTAATGCAAACAAAAAGTTATGTTAGTGTAATAATTAATATATTATTAGAATTTTTTAATTGTGTTAAAGAATATAAAATCAAAAATAATGTATTCGAATTTAATGATATATCAATGTTTTTATTACAGTTATTAGAAGATGATAGCGAAGTATTAAATGAAGTATCTAACTCTTTCGATGAAATATTATTAGATGAATATCAAGATACATCAGATATTCAAGAAGCTTTTATTAGTTTAATTGGACGTAATAATGTTTATATGGTTGGAGATATTAAACAATCTATTTATCGTTTTAGAAATGCTAATCCATATATCTTTAAAGAAAAATATGATAATTATAAAGCTAGTAATGGTGGAGTAAAAATTGATTTAAATAAAAATTATCGTTCTAGAAAAGAAGTTTTAGATAATATCAATTTACTGTTTAGATACTTGATGACAGAAGAGTGTGGAGATGCAGATTATATTAATGATCATCAAATGAATTATGGTAATACTACATATGATAAAATGTGCATGGACTCTTTTTCATATGATCAAGAATACTTAACATATGAACCTGATTCAATGAAAATATATTCAAATGATGAAATTGAAGTTTTTATCATAGCTAATAAAATTAAAGAATTGATGGATAATAACACTAAGGTATTTGATAAAGATTCAAATTCACTTAGACCTATTAAGTATAGTGATATTTCAGTTATAGTGCCAAGAAAGAAAAATATTGGACTTATTCAAAAGATTTTTACTAGTGAAGGTATTCCTTTAAATATCGCAATTGATGAGAAGATTACTGATTCACCAATGATTGGTTTAATTTCTTCACTTCTAAATTTAGTTACATCAGTAGGCAGCAGTGATTATAAAAAATATGCATTCTATTTTGTAAGTGTAGCTAGAAGTTTCTTATTTAGACAAAGTGATGATTTAATCTTACGTGAAAGTCTAAACTATTATAAAGATAATGAAATTTATGAGATAGCTAAAAGAGTAAATTATTATAGCAGATCACATTCAGTAACAAAGACTTTTGAATATTTATTACAAGAATTTAATGTATATAATTCACTTATTAAAATAGGTGATATTGATAAACATTTATCAGTTATTAATTATTTAGCTGATATGGTTTCAAATTTAACATCTTATAAGTATGATTTAGACTTAATTGCTAAACATTTTGAACTGATTATTGATGAAGAAATAGAAATTAATTATTCTAATAAAACTAACGCTAATGGAGTTGTTTTAATCAATATTCACAAATCTAAAGGGTTAGAATATCCGATTTGTTTTTTCTGTGATTTAATTGGTGGATTTAACAGAACAGACATTAAAGAATCTTTCCTATTCGATAAAGATTTCGGCTTTATTACGCCTTATTTTTCTGATGCTAAAGAAGATACAATCTTAAAAATTTTATATAAGCATAAATATATCAAAGAAGATATTAGTGAACGTATTAGACTATTTTATGTAGCGTTAACTAGAGCTAGAGAAAAAATGTATTTTGTTATTCCTAAGATAGATTATTTAAAGAAGGTTGCCTCTCCATTCTTATTTAATTCATATGCTAACTTTATTTCATATTATTATGATGAGGCTATTGGAAAATATGTAAAAGAAGTTAATTATGATGATTATATTAATAAAGATTATCTTGACTTTATGAGTTGTTCTTACGATGAAAAAATCAAGCGTGTTACACCTATTAAATATCTTGATTATGAATTTAATAAAACTACTATTAATAAAGCTCAAATTAGTCATAAGATATTAGATGTGATAACAAAAGATGAAGCTATGGTTTTAAAAATCGGAACTAGATTACATGAAGTTATGGAAACTCTTGATTTTAATAATATAAATTTAGAAGTATTTAATTTGAATAAACGAGAAGAAGAAATGTTAAATAATGTTTTATCTTTAGATTGTTTTAAAAATATTAGTAACGCTAAAGTATATAAAGAATTTGAATTTATGTATGAAGATGATGGTAATTTATATCATGGTATAATCGACTTATTAGTAGAGTATGATGATCATTTTGAAATAATTGATTATAAACTTTCTGATATAGATAAACCAGAATATGAAGTACAATTAAACGAATATTATAAATATATTAGTAAAATTTCAAACAAGAATGTAAAAATGTTTTTACTTTCTTTAATAAAGGCTAAACTTAAAGAAGTTTTTGTGATACAATAACTAGCGGGTGATTATTTTATGAAAGATATGATTAAAGTAGGAACAATTACATCAACACATGGAATTCGTGGTGAAGTTAAAATTGTAGGAGATAATCCTTGTTTTTCTCCTAGCTTTAAAGAATCATTATATATTGATACTAATCCTATGGTAGAAGTACATATTAAAACTGTTAAAAATCAAAATGGTAAATTAATTGTTTCTTTTAAAGAGTTTGACAATATTAACCAAGTTGAATGTTTTAAAAATTACGGTATATATGCTAAACGCGAAAGTTTGGGAGAACTTGAAGAAGATGAAGTATATTTAACTGATTTAATTGATATGGAAGTTTACAATGAAAATGATGATTTTGTTGGTATTGTAACTGATATTAGAGAATATCCACAATGTTATTATTTGGTTGTTAAAGGTAAAGAAAAAAATCATTTAATTCCATTTATTAAAGAGTTTGTTGTTGATATTACTGACGTTATTATAATTCATGAAATGGAGGGACTATTATCGTGATTATTGATATAGTTACTTTATTTCCTAATATGTTTGAAGGATTTATTAAAGAGTCAATAATTAAAAGAGCAATTGAAAAAGGTAATGTTGAAATTAATCTAGTTAATCCACGTGATTTTACTTTAGATAAACATCGCCATGTAGATGATACTCCTTATGGTGGTGGAAGTGGTATGGTTTTAACATGTCAACCAATGTTTGATTGCCTAAGAAGTATTCCTTCACCAAAAAGAGTAATTTTAATGACTCCACAAGGAAAACCATTCAAACAAGAAGAAGCAGTTAGATTAAGTAAAGAAGAACATATCGTTTTAGTTTGTGGACACTATGAAGGTTTTGATGAAAGAATTAGAACTTTATGTGATGAAGAAATTAGTATTGGTGATTATGTTTTAACAGGTGGAGAGATTCCAGCTATGGCTATAAGTGATTCAATTATTCGTTTACTTGATGGTGTAATTACAACTGAAAGTCATTTATATGATTCACATTCTAATGGCTTGTTAGAACATCCTCAGTACACTAAACCAGCTGTTTATGAAGGGATGAGTGTTCCAGAGGTCTTACTTAATGGTAATCATAAATTAATTAATGAGTGGCGTAATAAAGAAGCGCTTCGAACTACATACAAAAAAAGGCCAGATTTACTTGTTAATTATAAATTTAGTCCACAAGAAGCTAAATGGTTAGAAGAGATTAAATTGGAAGAAAAAAAAGAGGAAGTTTTTGAATAAACTTCCTTTATTTTTTTGTTGTTTCTCTTAATTTTAATTGAATGTCAATTAATTTATGAAGTGTATGAATTTGTTCATTGTTAATTAATTTTATTAATGTATTAACAGTTTCGCTTCCCATGTATTTAACAGATTGTGATACTGTTGTGATTGCTGGGTTAGTCCATTTTGTGAATGGAGCATCATCAAATCCTACTAATTGAACTTCATCAGGTACTTTGCGTCCTAATTTTTGTAAACATCCTAAAGCGATTAAAGCTAATGTATCACTCATAGCGAAAATCCCATCTACTTGTGGATTGTTTTTTAGATATTGATAAATGAATTCTGCATCTGGTTCTACTAAGTCAAAGTCATGAATATCGTATGTAGATTCATATTCTTCTAAAACTTCTAAGAAACCTTTTGTTCTTTCTAAAGAAGTAATTAAAAATGATGGACCTCTTAATAATAAGAAGTTTTTTGCTCCGCCTTTTATTAAAGTCTGAGCCGCTACTCTTCCACCTTCCTCGTTATCACTTGCTACAGATGGAATTTCATCATTAATTAAATGGTCAATAGAAATTACTGGAATATTTAGTGAAGCTAGTTTTTCTTTGTTTTTAAAGTTAGAAGCTACAATTACACCTTCAACATTATATTGTTCAAATATTTTTAAATAATCGATTTCTCTTTCATTGTTATCTTGTGTATTACATAACATTGTTTTATAACCATAACTTAGGGCAGCTTGTTCGATACCTTCGATTAATTGTCCGTAAAATGTAGTACCAACATGTGGAACAATAACACCAATCATTTTAGAACGATGGTTTGTTAAACTACGTGCTAATTGGTTAGGTTCGAATCCTAATTCATCAATTATTTTCATAACTGTGTTGCGTGTTTCTTCATAAACATATCCTTTATTATTAATTACACGACTTACAGTCGCTACACTTACATTGGCTTTTTTTGCCACGTCTCTTATTGTTATTTTCAATGTAATCACCTCAATAAAAATACTTTTTTTCAATTTCTTTTTTAATATTACCATAAATTAGATAAATTATCACTATCTAATAACGATATCACAAAAATGAAAACGCTTACGCATATAAAAAATTAAATTAATTATGTATAATTACATTGATTTAAATTTTTTAAAATTTATAGGAGGAATTTATCAATGGAAAGAAAAGCAGGTATATTATTACATATTTCTTCATTGCCTAATAAATATGGTATAGGTACATTAGGTAAATCAGCATATCAATTTGTTGATTTCTTAGCTAACGCTGGTCAAAAGTATTGGCAAGTATTACCTATTACACCAACAAACTATGGGGACTCACCATATCAATCATCTTCAGTTTATGCATTCAACCCTTACTTCATCGACTTAGATATGTTAAATGAAATGGGCTTATTACGTAAATGTGAATATCAAAAAGAATTTTATGGAGAAAACCCTCAAGATATTGATTACGCATGTTTATTTTATGTAAAAAATAAAGTGTTAAAAAAAGTATGGGGTAGACATGAAGCATATGAAAAACCATTTAAAAAATTCTGTAAAGAAAACGCTAGTTGGTTAGATGGTTATGCTTTATATGAAGCTATTAAAGAATCATTTGGATTTACAGCATGGAATACATGGCCAGATGAATATCGTTTAAGAGACGAAAAAACTTTAAAGAAATTCATTAAAGAACATAAAGATGAAATTGAATGTAAAAAATTTATTCAATGGTTATTCTATTATCAATGGATGAACTTAAAAGAATACGCAGTAAGTAAAGGTATTGAAATCATTGGTGATATGCCAATTTATGTAGCTTATGACTCTGCGGATGTATGGGCTAATCCAGGTATGTTCTGGTTAGATAATGATTTAAACCCAGTTAAAGTTGCGGGTTGTCCACCAGATGGTTTCTCACCAGATGGACAATTATGGGGTAATCCATTATACCGTTGGGATTTAATGAAAGAGGAAGGTTATACTTGGTGGGTAGAACGTATTAAGAAAAGCTTAGAATTATTTGATATCGTTCGTATTGACCACTTCAGAGGATTTGCTGGTTACTTTACTATCCCATTTGGTGATACAACAGCTCATAATGGTTGTTGGATGGAAGGACCTGGTTATGATTTATTCAGAGTTGTTAATGAAGAATTACCAGGAGCTAAAATTATTGCTGAAAACTTAGGATTCTTAGATGAAAGTGTTCATAAATTATTAGATGAATGTGGTTACCCAGGTATGTGCATTATGCAATTTGACTTTGGTAATGGATATGATTATTCACCACTTCAAGAAGGTTTAGCTGAAAATAATGTTATCTACACAGGTACTCATGATAATCAAACAATTCTATCTTGGTATCATGATTCTAATGATCATTTAAAATGGTGTATTAGAGAACACTTTGGAATTGGTGAGGCTGATCCAATTCACTTAAAAATTGTTGAAGGAACATTAAAGGAAACTCCTTACATTGCAATCATTCCTTTACAAGATTACTTAGGTCTTGTTGACTGGGAAGGAAGAATGAACATCCCATCTACATTAGGTTGTAACTGGCGTTGGAGATGTTTACGTTCTCACTACAACAGTGATTTAGCTAAATACATTAGAAAAATTACAAAAGATTCTAATAGATTATAATTATGAGAGTCTCAACATTTGTTGGGACTTTTATGCTATAACAACACTTGATAAAATTGGAAATTAGATGGAGGATAATTTTATGTTTGAAAAAATAAAAGCTAATATTTTATTTGATAAGTTATTACAAAGACCTGATATTAGTAGGGCATATGCCATGGTTCCTGAAAGTGATTCATGGTATGATACTATCTCTACTGTTCATAAATCGTTAGATGAAATACAAAAAAATAAGCATGAAACATTAGAAATACTTAGTAATGATAATTTAAAATTAACTGGTATTTATTATCCTAATAATGAAAGTGATACAACAGTTATATGTGTCCATGGTTATACAAGTCACGCAGAAAGAGAATGGGCATTTCCTGGATTATTTTATTTATCACTTGGTTATAATGTCCTAATTCCATATCAAAGGGCACACGGACAAAGTGAAGGAAAATATCTTTCTTTTGGTGCGCTTGAACATTTAGATATGATTGGTTGGGTAAATAAAGTAAACGAGATGAATCCTAATGGAAAAATAATTATTCATGGGTTAAGTATGGGTGGAGGAATTGTCCTAGACTTATCTAATAAAGAAATGAAAAACGTTAAGTGTTTAATTGCGGATGCTCCAAGTGTGAGTATCGAAAGTTTTTTTAGAAATGTTTCTAAAGAAGTATTTAAAACTAATTCTAGTAAAATTGCGTTATATGCTATAAAACGATTTAAGAAAGAATTTGGATTTGATGTTAAGAATTTTGAAAGTGTCAATATTGTTTCCGGGAGTAAATATCCAATTCTTTTATCAGCAGGAAGTAATGAACATTTAGATGAATTATTTGAAATAATTAAAAAAGTTAATCCTCAAGATACTAGCATTATCATTTTACCAGGTTGTAGTCATGGTAATGGAATGTATAAACAAACAGATATGTATCAAAATAGAATAAAAGAATTTATAAATAAATATTTATAATAAAATAGTTTGTCAAACATTTGTCAATTTTTGTTGAATTAATTAGAGTTTTGTATAAACAGGAGTATAATAGTGCTTATGAAACCATTTGAAATTTTATTGTTATATAATTTAATAACTTTTGCTTTGATAACGGCTTTATTGATGTTATGCAAAAAAGTAATTAGAAAGGATAGCACTAAGGACAATGTTCTTAAAATCACATCTATAGCAGTTGTCGTTATTCATTATAGTAGTTTGTATGTTGATTATTTCAGTAATCAAGGTGATGCAATGGTTGAAGGTAATATGATATTACCAATATATCCATGTAATATAATTATGTGGTTGTTACTGATTGTTTCTTTAATGAAAAATAAAGAATCTAAAATATATAAAACATTATCAGAGTTCACATTTATTGGTGGAACGCTATGTGGAGTGATTGGTGTTTTATTTAATATTAATTTTTTAAATAATCCTGATTTAGGAAATTATGATATTTTTAAAGGCTTGATTAGTCATAGTGTAATGATATTTGGAACAATATATTTATTTGTTTTTAATTATGTTAAATTAGAAGTTGTTAGAACAACGAAGAGTATTTTCTGGGGTCTAGTGATATTTGTTGCATGTGGATTTACTATTAATGTATTGTTTAAAATATTTGATATTCCTAGTGTGAATGCTATGTTTATGTTAGAACCTCCACTGCCACAACTACCATTCTTTAATTTTTTCACAATAGGATTATTAGGATTAATATTATCATTTATAGGACTTAACATTTATGAATCTTTTACTTTACCTAAAGAACAAAGATGGATAAGTAAGAATTTAATTGAAAGGAAAAGATAAATTATGTTTGAATTTTTGAGAAATTTATTATCAGATAAAGATAATGGAATATTAACATTTGAGGCGTTTAGTCTTTGCCATATACTATATCTATTATTAATAATTGGTGGAATAGTATTAGTGATGTTTTTATTCAAAAACAAATCACAAGAAGCAAAGCATAAACTTATTGATTTTACAGTTACATTAGCTTTATGTATTTATATAGCAGATTTCTTCTTGATGCCATTTTCATATGGATATATAGATATAGATAAACTTCCTTTTCATATTTGTACTTTAATGAGTATTATGGGTGTTTTATCTAGAAGAACAAAGATATTTGCAAAATTTAAGACAGCATTTACGCTTATGGGATTAGTTGGTGCAATGATGTATATTCTATATCCGGCAGGAGTTCCAGCGTCAGATGGATACAGTTATCGTATAGTACAAACGGTAATTTATCACGGTTTAATGATTGCACAAGGAATATTTGCAATTGCATATAATGACCTTGATTTAAGTTGGAAGTCTATAAAGTATGATTTAATTGCTATCTTGAGTTTAACTGTATGGGCAATGATTGGAAATACATTATATAGTGGAGTTATAACTGAAGCTTGTGATTGTGTTGAAGGATGTACAAATGTGATTACAATATATGACAATGATTTTAATTGGTTCTTTGTTAAGCACGATGCATTATATATTATTCCTGACGATATTGATATTTATTTTGCACCTTTTATAATGATTTTTGCAATCTTCGGAATGTGCGCTTTAATTCGTTTTATTAGTATAAAAGTTTTAGATGTCTTTGAAAAAAGAAGATTAAATTAAAAAAGTGTTAAATATTTTACTAAAAAATGAAAAAAATAATTGAAAAGTATTTTCATATTTGATATAATAATAGAGCCGTTTTATGGCTGACACATTAATCCGCTGGCGCAATTGTTCGCTAAGATTCTTGGAAGATTATATATAGGAGGTAGCGAAACATGGCTAAAGGTCAACAATTAATTAATGAAATTACAGCTGAATACATGAAAAACGATGTTCCAGAATTCCGTCCTGGTGATACAGTTAGAGTTCATGTAAAAATCATTGAAGGGAACACTCATCGTATCCAAAACTTTGAAGGTTTAGTAATTAAACGTCAAGGTGCTGGTATCAGTGAAACTTTCACAGTACGTAAAATTTCTTATGGTGTAGGTGTAGAACGTACATTCCCAGTTAACGCACCAGTAATCGATCGTATTGAAGTAACTAGAAGAGGTATTGTTCGTAGAGCTAAATTAAACTACATCAGAACATTATCTGCTAAAGCTGCTCGTATTAAAGAACGTCGATAATTTAATTAATGGTCTAGTAATTACACTAGACCATTATTTTTTTCTTTTTAGAAATTGATTTTAATGGTAAGATATATATGGAGTTGATTTTTATATGGAAATTAAAAATAAAATATTTGAAGGAGAAAGATCTTTATTTTCCTCTTGTGGTTTAAAAATATATGATTGTATTTTTCAAAATGGAGAATCACCACTTAAAGAAAGTAAAGATATTTATTTAAAGGGTTCTAATTTTAAATGGAAATATCCACTTTGGTACTCTAAAGATGTTTTAGTAGAAGAATCTAAATTAGATGTAACTGCTAGATCTGGAATATGGTATACACATAATATAACTATTAATAATACTTTAATTGAAGCACCTAAAACATTTCGTAGAAGTAGTTTTATTACTTTAAATAATGTTAATATGCCTAACGCTTTAGAGACAATGTGGAATTGTAAAAATATTGTGCTTAATGATGTTAGTGTAGCTGGAGATTACTTTGCTTTTGGTAGTGAAAATATTGAAGCTAATAATTTAGTTATTAATGGTAACTATAGTTTTGACGGTGGTAAAAATATTACTATTCGTAATTCAAAATTAATCAGTAAAGATGCTTTTTGGAATTGTGAAAATGTCACAGTTTATGATTCTATAATTGTTGGTGAATACTTAGGTTGGAATAGTAAAAACGTTACTTTTATAAACTGTGAAATCGAAAGTTTACAAGGCTTATGTTATATGGATAATCTTAAGATGGTAAATTGTAAATTAATTAATACTACACTTGCTTTTGAATATTCAACTGTAGACGCTACTATTAATGGAAGTGTTGATAGTATCAAAAACCCAAGTGGTGGGATAATAAAAGTTGATAGTGTTAATGAATTAATTTTAGAAGAAGAATATATCGATCCAAGTAAAATTAAAGTAGTTGTTGGAGGTAGTGGCAATGAGTAGATTTGATAAAATTACTAACCGTCTAAATACAAATTCTATTAAATGGAGCGGAGATGAAAATGAGCTTCCAATGTGGGTAGCTGATATGGATTTTGAAGCACCAGAAGAAGTATCAAATGCTTTAATTGAAAGAGCGGCTCATAAGATTTATGGTTACTGTGATATTCCTTCAGAATGGAATGAAGCTATTGTTAATTGGCGTTTAAAAAGATATAATCATAAAATTGATAAAGATGATTTATTATACTGTACATCAGTTATTGCTTCAATAAGTAGTACAGTGAGAAAAATCACCTCACCAGGCGAAAATATCGTAATTCAAACACCAGTATATAATATCTTTTATAACTGTATTTTAAATAATGGGAGAAATGTTTTAGAAAGTCCTTTAGTATATAAAGATGGTGTATATAGTATCGACTTTAAAGACTTAGAAGAAAAGCTTTCTAATAAACAAACATCAATGATGATTTTATGTAATCCACATAATCCAATTGGTAGGGCTTGGAGTAAGGAAGAGTTAGCTAAAATTGGTGAGTTATGTCACAAATATAATGTCGTCCTTTTAGCTGATGAAATCCACTGTGACCTAGTAGATCCTTCATTAGTTTACACTCCATTTTCAAGTGTTAATGAAGTTTGTAAAAATATTAGTATAACATGTTCATCACCAACTAAAACATTTAATTTAGCTGGTCTACATACATCATACATTTATATTTCTAACCCATATTTAAAACATAAAGTATGGCGTGCTATTAATACAGATGAAGTAGCAGAAGCAAATATCTTCGCTATTACAGGTGCGACTGCAGCATTTACTTATGGTGGCGCTTGGCTTGATGAATTAAGAGAATATATTTATCAAAATAAATTAGATTTTATTAATACGGTTGAAAAGGAATTACCGGTTCATATTATTAGAAGTAATGCTACATATTTACTATGGGTAGATTGCAGTAAGATATGTAGTGATACAGTAGAATTAGTTGATTTTATTAAGGCAGAAACTGGTTTAAGAGTAACTGCTGGTAAGGTTTATGGAGAGTGTGGTAAAGCTTTTATTAGAGTTAATATTGCGACTCAAAAT
Source organism: Anaeroplasmataceae bacterium (assembly GCA_045126355.1). GTDB lineage: Bacteria > Bacillota_I > Bacilli_A > Acholeplasmatales > Anaeroplasmataceae > CAZSIA01. The sequence goes on from JBGVOE010000001.1 coordinate 24,297, forward strand.
GTGCGTGTTAAAGAAGGAGCTAAACGCTTCATAGATGGTATTAAAAAATATATGAATAGATAATTAAAAGGGTCTGCTTGATGCAGGCCCTTTATATTTTTACTTTTCAATTTCAAATACGATTGTTTCAAATGGTGATAATGTTAATTTATTTAAAGAGTACTGTTTATCATAGTTTGATAATAATACTTTTTTAATTTCAAATG
>JBGVOE010000002.1:0-53134 GCA_045126355.1 Anaeroplasmataceae bacterium
CAAGGATCCCTTCAAGGGATAAGCCAGAGTGAAAATTGCGGTTGTCAGCCGCTATTGATGACCCTTGAGGGTCGTCGAAAGGTAAAAGCCCTTATAGGGTAGCGTAAAAACCGCGCGTTTTACGTGCGGATTGTTATTTTATTCTACTTCAAGTAGAGTAAATTTAATATCTAGTAGAATCACAAATTTAGCTCTATTTTATTTATCTTTAATGGTAGGTTTAATATTTACTATTTTAAAAATAAAATATACTTAGGTGATCGATTATGAAATATGATATTTTGATAAAAGAGGAAGTATTAAACTTACCTCTATCTAAAAAAGAGTATAAAAGAAAATTAAATGATGTGCCTGATAGACTCCTTTTAGAGGAAATAGGTAATTCAATAACACATGGAGTAGGATTCTTGATTGCAATTTTTATGTTTATTTTAATGTTACTTAACTCTAATAATACACTAAAAATAACATCTTCAATAGTTTATGGAGTTAGTATGATTATTCTTATGGGAATGAGCTCTTTATATCATGCATTTCCAAATAAAAGTAGAGTAAAAAGACTATTTCGTAGATTTGATTATAGTTCAATTTATTTGCTGATTGGTGGAACATACGCGCCAATACTTTTATTACTAACAGGTGGTATAATTGGTAATATTGTATTTATTTCTCAGTGGCTTTTAATTAGTGTTGGAATTACTTTTATTTCAATCTTTGGACCTGGAAGATTAAAATTACTTCATTATAGTTTGTATTTTATAATTGGATGGGGCTCATCTTTCTTTGTTCCTTTATTTAATGGTAATAATAATCAACTTTGTTTTTGGATTGCGTTAGGAGGAATTATATATACACTAGGAATGATACCATTTTGTATAAAGAAGAGTAATTGTGCTCATTTTATCTGGCATTTCTTTGTTTTATTTGGTTGTATCTGTCAATGGGTTGGAATTTATAGCTATTTATATTAATTGATTGAACTAGTAATTGATTGGTGGTAAAATTTTTATAAGATAATTAACGTATCTTTAAGATACGTTTTTAATTGGAGGGAAATAGTATGAAAGTAATCTTTTTATGTCATGGAAATATTTGTCGTTCGCCAATGGCTGAATATATTTTTAAATATTTAGTAGAGAAAAATAATGTTAGTCATTTATTTGAAATATCATCACGTGCTACAAGTAGTGAAGAATATATGAACGATATTTATCCACCTGCAAAAAATGTTTTAAGAAAAAATAGTATTCCTTTTAGTATTCATCATGCAAGAAAAATAACTATTGATGAATATAATGAGGCAAACTATGTATTAGCAATGGAAGAATATAATATTTCGAATTTAAAAAGAATTGTTGGTCATATTGATAATAACAAGGTTTTTTTACTTCGAAGTTGGAGTAATCCTAAATCAAATATTTCAGATCCATGGTATAACGGAAAGTTTGATTTGGTATTTGATGAAATTTATGAAGGATGTTATGACTTTTTAAATTATATATTAAAAGAATTAGATTGTTTTTCATATTAAAATATAATATAATTTTAATATTGAAAGGATGAGGGATAATGTTAGTATTAGTAGGTCCTAGCGCTAGTGGGAAAAGCGCAATTGTAAAAGAATTAATGGCTAATTATGGTATGGAAAAATTTATTACTTGTACAACAAGAGAAAAAAGAGTTGGAGAAATTGATGGAGTTGACTATTATTTTTTTACTTTAGATGAATTTTCTACTCGTTTTGCAAATGATGAATTTATTGAAACTGTTTTTTATAATGGAAATTATTACGGAACTCTTAAAAAAGAAGCTAGTGATAATAAAGTTGTAATTTTAGAACCTCAAGGATTAAATAATTTTCTTAAAGTATTAGATAATGTATTTGCGGTTTATTTACAAACAGAAGAAGCTGTGTTAAAGGAAAGAATGATTAGTCGTGGAGATTCGATGTTAGAAGTTATGAAACGTTTAGAAAATGATCGCATTTTATTTAGTGAAGAACAATTAGCTAAAATTGATTACACAATTAATACTACACACCTTTCAGTTAGTGAAATTGCATCAAAAATTTATAACAAATATAAAGAATATTCGCAAGGTATGATTTCTTTATTTTAAAGGGAGTTTTAAATCATGTTTAAGATGTTAAAGGATAAAGAGTTTTTAAAAAAGTTCTTTAAAATATCTTTTCCTGTAATGATACATTCACTACTATTATTCATTGTAGGTTTTGTCGATAATTTAATGGTAAGTAGTATTTCAAATGAGGCTGTAAGTGCGGTATATGCAGTTACACAAGCTACATACATTTTAATGATTGCGGCATACGGTGTAATTATTGGTGCGGGTGTATTTATTCAACAATTTAATGGAGCAAAAGATGAAGGAAGTTTAAAACAAGCATTTTGTTATAAGATAATAATTATGTTAATCTTTATGGCTATCTTTATAACCTTGTATTATATCTTTGGTCATCATTTAGTTTATTTTTATTGTCATAGTGACGCAAATAGCGCTACTATTTATGAATTAGGAAAAGATTATTTATATTTAATAATTTTAAGTTATATACCATTTTGCCTATCAATTATTTATACAACTACTGTTAGAGAAGTTGGTCATACAAAATATGCACTTTATGCAGGGGTGGCTGCATTAATTGCTAATATTATCTTAAATGCTATTTTCATTTATGGATTTAATATGGGAGTAGTTGGAGCAGCGCTGGGAACAGTAGTAGCTAGAATTATTGAATTATTTGTAATAGTATTTATATCTCATAAGAAGAAGTTTAGTTTCTGTCATAATTTATTTAAAACATTTAAGATTGAAAAGGATTTAGCTATTAAAATTACTAAAAAAGGTATTGTATTTTTAGCTAATGAATTATTTTGGGTTATTGGTATGACATTACTTTCATTATCATATGCTCAAAGGGAAAATGTCTTATCAGCATTATCAGTTGTGAATTCTATTGGTAATATATTTAATATTTTATTCCAAGGATTATCAATTGGTATAGGTGTAATGGTAGGTAGTTATTTAGGTGAAAATAAATTTGCTGAAGCAAAAGATTATGCTAAAAAGGTATATTGGTTAGGCTTTTTAGCATCAGTTGTATTTGGAATTTTAATAATAATTTTCTCACCAGTAATACCTTATATGTTTAAAGAAGTTACTTTAGATCAAAAACATATAGCTAGCGAGATGTTAGTTGCTTATGGGTTATTGATGTGGGGAAGTTGTCTATATTGTTGCTGTTATGTAACACTTAAAACAGGTGGAGAAGCAACAACAACATTCTTTATAGATTCAGGATTAATGTGGGGAATAGCTGTTCCTGTTGCCTGGTGTTTAGTTTTATTTACTGATGTTTCACTACTATATATCTATGCTACTATTGTTGGTATAGATATCTTGAAATTTTTAGTAAGTTATTATTTTGTAAAAAAAGATAAATGGGTTAAAAATTTAACTTTATCTAATGAATAGGAGGAATTCTATTATGTATAATAGTGTACTAAATTTACATGATACACAAGTTGCTATTAAATTAATTAAAGATAGTTTTGAGAATAAACTAGCTAAAAAATTAAATTTAACACGTGTTTCAGCTCCACTTTTTGTATTATCATCTAGTGGTCTTAATGACTATTTAAATGGTTATGAAAGACCTGTTAGTTTTGATGCTTTAAGTTTTAAAGGTAATGTTGAAATTGTTCAATCACTTGCTAAATGGAAAAGATGTGCTTTAGCTAAATATAATTTTGAACTAGGATATGGTCTATATACAGATATGAATGCAATACGTCGTGATGAAGAATTAGATAATATTCACTCTATGTATGTTGACCAATGGGACTGGGAAAAGATTATTTCAAAAGGACAAAGAAAACTTTGTTATTTAAAATCAACTGTTAAAAAAATCTATAGTGTTATTTTAAGTATTGCTAAAGAAGTTAATAAAGCATATCCTATCTTAACCTATGACTTACCAGATGAAATTTGTTTTATTACTACTAAAGAATTAGAAGCAATGTATCCAAATTTAAGTGGTAAAGAAAGAGAAAATGCAATAACAAAAGAAAAGAAAGCAGTCTTTTTAATGCAAATTGGAGTTCCACTTGTTAGTGGAAAACCACATGATGGAAGAGCGGCTGACTATGATGATTGGCGTTTAAATGGTGATTTATTATTATGGCATGCTCCACTTAATATGGCGCTAGAGTTATCTAGTATGGGTATTAGAGTTGATGAAGTAGCTTTAGTAAAACAATTAGAAGCAAAAAATGAATTATATAAATTAGAAAATGATTATTGTAAATCTTTAATTAATAAAGAATTACCTTATACAATAGGTGGAGGAATTGGACAATCAAGATTATGTATGTATTTCTTAAAGAAAGTACATATTGGTGAAGTTCAAGCTTCACTTTGGCCAAATGAGATGGTTAAAAAAATGGAAGAAGAAAACGTAATTCTTTTATAAGGAGGTGAAGTTTAAATGCAAAATAAAGTATTAGCTATTAATGATATATCTTGTGTTGGTAGATGTTCACTGACTGTTGCATTACCAATAATTAGTAGTTGTGGTATTGAATGTTCAATAATGCCAACTGCTATTTTAAGTACTCATACTGGTGGATTTAGTGGATATACATTTACTGATTTTACTAATCAAATGTTAGATATTGCAAATCACTGGAAAAGTTTAAATTTAAATTTTGATTCTATATATACAGGATTTTTAGGTTCAAAAGAACAAATTGATATCGTTAAGAAAATTGTTAATATGTTTAAAAATACAGATACTAAAGTAATCGTTGATCCAGCTATGGCTGATAATGGAAGTATGTATAGTATCTTTGATTTAGAATTTGCTAGTGAAATGAAGAAGTTATGTATAGGTGCGGATGTAATTGTTCCTAATATCACTGAAGCTTGTTTCTTAACTGGAGTAAAATATCAAAAAGCCCCTCATAGTAAAGAATTTATTGATACATTAATTTTTGAATTAGGAAAGTTAGATATTAAATCATTAGTTTTAACAGGTGTTAGTTATGATGAGAGTAGTTTAGGTTCTGTAACTTATGATTACTTAACTAATACTTACAACTACTATAAAAGAGAAATAATACCTGAGTATTTCCATGGGACAGGTGATTGTTTTGCAAGTGCATTAACTGCCGCAATTACAAAAGGTAAATCGACTATAGAAGCTAACAAAATTGCTGTAGATTTTACAGTTAATAGTATTTTAGAAACAATCAAATATCCTGATATTGATAAAAAATATGGAGTTAATTTTGAAGAGGCTTTAGAAAGCTTGATTTGTGAAATGAAAAAGTAGTTTTAAATAATGGGAGATGATATATATGCTTACGGGAAAGTATATAAACAAATATTATCTTAAATATGCTTTATTTTTTATAATTGGTGTAGTTGCACTTATTGCTGTTGACTATTTCCAATTAGAAATTCCAAAGTTTTTAGGTAATATTGTAGATGCAATAAAAAATGGAGAACAATTAGATGTTACTAAAATTGTTATTGATTTAGTAGTAATTGGGGTAGTAATGTGTGTTGGGCGTATTACATGGCGCTTAGCTTTACTAATTACATCTCAAAAAATTGAAAGTGGAATTAGACGTGAGATGTTTGAAAAGAGTGAACGCCTATCACAAAAATTCTATCATGAAAATAAAGTCGGAACTGTTATGGCTTGGTATACTAATGACTTAGAAACAATCCAAGAATACTTTGGATGGGGTTCTATTATGTTAGTAGATGCTGTATTTATGTCTTTATTAGTAATATTTAAAATGGTTGGACTTGATTGGACATTATCAATGGTTACAGCTATTCCAATTATCTTAATAGTTGTATGGGGTGGCTTAGTTGAAAAGTTTATGGCAATGAAATGGGATAAACGTCAACAAGCATTTGATAGCCTATATGATTTTACACAAGAAAACTTTACTGGTATTAGAGTAATTAAAGCCTTTGTTAAAGAAAATCAAGAAATCAAAGCTTTCGCTAAAATAGCTAAGAAAAATAAAGATGTTAATGTAGATTTTGTAAAGACAAGTGTATTATTTGACGTTTTAATTGAGCTTATCTGTTCACTAGTATTTGCGATTTTATTAGGTGTTGGTGGATACTTTGTATACTGTTTAAGTATGGATGCACCTATAATCTTATTCGGTGCAAAAATCGAACTTACAGCTGGTAAATTAGTAGAGTTTGTTGGTTATTTTGAAAATCTTATTTGGCCACTTATCGCAATGGGGCAAATAATTTCAATGCGTTCTAGAGCTAAATCTTCATTAAAACGTATTACAGAATTCTTAGATCAAGAAGAAGATGTTAAAAATCCAGAAAACGCTCATGTCCTAACAGATGTAGCTGGTAGAATTACATTTAAAAACTTCTCATTTATGTATCCTGATGGTACAGCTAATTCATTAGAAGGTGTTTCATTTGAAATAGCTCCAGGTGAAATAGTTGGTATTGTAGGTAAAATTGGTAGTGGTAAAACTACTTTAGTAAATTCTTTACTTCGTTTATATAATGTAGAAGAAGGTACTTTATTTATTGATGGACATGATATTATGCAATGTGATATCGCCAGTGTAAGAGAAGCTATTAGTTATGTTCCTCAAGATAATTTCTTATTTAGTGATAAAGTTAGAAATAATATTGCCTTCTCTAATATTGCTTTAGAACATGAAAAAGTTGAAATGGCTGCTAAATTTGCTGCAGTCCATGATAATATTATTGGCTTTAGTGAAGGTTATGACACTATTAGTGGTGAACGTGGTGTTACATTATCAGGTGGACAAAAACAAAGAGTTAGTATCGCACGTGCCTATATTAAAGAAGCGCCTATTATGATTATGGATGACAGTGTTAGTGCGGTCGATGTTAAAACAGAAGAAACGATTTTAAATAACATTAAAGAAAAGCGTCATAATAAGACTACATTAGTTATCGCTTCAAGGGTTTCTACTGTAATGCATATGGATAAAATTATTGTTTTAAATGATGGTAAATTAGATGCTTTTGGTACTCATGAAGAGTTATTAAAGACAAGCGAAATATATCAAAGAATGGTATTCCTTCAAAAACTTGAAAAAGAAGTGGAAGGAGGTGCTAACTAATGAGTCAAGATGGTGAATTAAGATTAAAAACAGACCGAAAACTATCTGCCGGATATATTTTAAAAAGAAATATTAAATATATTAAACCAGAGATTGTTAACTTGATTTTCTCAATGATTTTAATGGTTGTTAGTGTAATATTAGGATTATTACTTCCAAATATCATCAAAGAAATTGTTAATGGATTACAAGCAGAAGGTGTAATTAATTATTATAAGATTTTGAATTATGCAATTATATACTTTTTAATCGGACTTATTTCTCAAGCAACACGTTTTATTCAAACAATGATCTTACAACATGCTGGTCAAAGAATTGTTTATGATATGCGTACTGAAGTTTTCACTCATATTGAAAACATGAGTCAAAATCAATTTAATGAAATGCCAGTAGGTTCATTAGTTACACGTGTGGCATCTTATACAGCAAACATGAGTGATTTATTTACTAATACAATTGTAAATGTATTAAGAAATTTAATTACGGTTGTTGGTGTGTATGTATTTATGTATTTTATATCAGTTGAGTTATCACTGATTATGTTAATCTTTGTTGTTGTTATCTTTGTAACAAGTTTAATCTTTAGTAGAATTGCTAAACGCCTATTCCGTCAAGAACGTGCTTATTTATCAGATTTAAATACATTCTTAAATGAAAACTTATCAGGAATGAAATTGATTCAAATCTTTAATCAAGAAGAAAGAAAATTAGCAGAGTTTGACCGTTTGAATGAACAATACAGATTAGCTAGAACTAAAGTTACATATGCCTTTGCTATTTATAGACCATTTGTAACCCTACTTTATATCTTAGCAGTAGCAACTACATTTGGAGCAGGTATTGCATTAGGACTTGATGGTGGAGATATTGTAGCATTCTATATGTATTTATCTAATTTCTTTAATCCTATTCAAAATTTAGCTGACCAAGTAAATAATATTCAAAGAGCATTTACTGCAAGTGAAAGATTAATAAATCTTTTAGATGTTGCTCCTGAAGTATTAGATACACCTGAAGCAATTGAAATGACAGAGTTTAAAGGACATATTGAATTTAAGAACGTTTGGTTTGCTTATAATGATGAAAGCTGGATTTTAAAAGATGTTTCATTTACAATCAATCCTAGAGAAACTTGTGCTTTTGTAGGTGCAACAGGTGCTGGTAAAACAACAATTTTAAGTTTAATTGTTCGTAACTATGAAATTCAAAAAGGACAAATTTTAATTGATGGTATTGATATTCGTAATATAAAAATTGACTCACTAAGACGTGGAATTGGTCAAATGTTACAAGATGTATTCTTATTTAGTGGTTCAATTAAATCAAATATTACATTACACGATGATAATTTTACAGCTGAAGAAATTAAAGAAACATGTGATTATGTAAATGCTTCAAGCTTTATTGATAAGTTAGAACATGGTGTAGAACAAGAAGTAATTGAACGTGGTGAAAACTTCTCACAAGGTCAAAGACAATTATTATCATTTGCAAGAACTGTCCTACATAAACCACAAATCTTAATCTTAGATGAGGCAACAGCTAATATCGATACTGAAACAGAAGTATTAATTCAAGAGTCTTTAGAAAAGATTAAAAATATCGGTACTATGTTAGTAGTAGCTCATAGATTATCAACAATTCAACACGCTGATCAAATCATTGTTTTACAAAATGGTGAAATTATTGAACGTGGTAGACATCAAGAATTGTTAAAAAATAAAGGATATTATTATAAACTTTATCAATTACAATTTGAAGAAAAATAATTATATTTTAAATTATTTAGAGTATTGAATTTAATTTCAATGCTCTTTTTCTTTTTTCTTAGTATTTTTTTAATATTTTAACAAAAAATAACTTTGCTTAAATATTAATTAAAAGGAGATTTATATGAAAAAAATATTGTTATTTATAATGTTATTAACTATCTTACTATCACTATCAAGTTGTGATCGAAGTAGAGGTGTATATTACTTAAATTTTAAACCAGAAGCAGATCAAGCTTGGATAAATTTAGCGAAAAAATATCAAGATGAAACTGGTGTAAAGGTAACAGTAGTTACAGCATCAGAAGGAAGATATGAAGAAACATTAACAAGTGAAATGAATAAAAGTAGTGCACCTACCTTATTTCAAATCAGTGGACCCGTTGCTTATGAAACTTGGAAAGATTATTGCTTAGATTTAAAAGATACAGCTATTTATAAAGAGTTAATTAGTGATGACTATGCGATTAAGGTAAATGATGGTGTTTATGGAATAGCCTATGTTTATGAAGGATATGGACTTATAACTAATAAAACATTACTTAAACAGGCTGGATTTAATTATGATGATATAACTAGCCTAGCAAAATTAAAAGAAGTATCTAAATCAATAACAGAAAGAAAAAGTGAATTAGGCTTTGGAGCATTTTCTAGTAGTGGATTAGATGGTTCAAGTAACTGGAGATTTTCAGGGCATTTAACAAACTTACCAATCTTTTATGAGTTTAGAGAAGATAAAATAGTATCTCAACCAGAAACGATAAAAGGTACTTATGTAGATAATATGAAAGAGATATGGGATTTATATATCAATAATACATTTACTGTAAAACCAACTAGTTTAACAGGAGTAACTATGGATTCATCAAGAGGCGAATTTACAGGCAAGAAAGCTGTCTTTTATCAAAATGGTACTTGGGAATATGGTCAAATAAAAACAGTACTTAAAGATGAAGAAATCGGCTTTTTACCAATTTATATGGGTATAGATGATGAAAGACAAGGATTATGTAGTGGGACAGAAAACTATTGGGCAGTAAATAAAGAAGCAAATAGTAAAGATATCGAAGAAACAATTAAATTTTTAGAATGGGTAGTTACAAGTGAGGCTGGATTAAAAGCTTTAGCAGTGGATATGGGATATGTCGCCCCATTTAAAAAAGCTATTAAAACTGATAATATTTTATACGATTATATTGATAAAGCGAATGAATTAGGAAAGACTAATATTAATTGGTTATTTACTTATACTCCTAATACTGAAGCTTGGAGAAATGGTGTTGTTGATAGTTTAGCACTTTATTCAGCAAACCCTACTAATGAATCTTGGAATAAGGTAAGAAGTAGTATAGTTGATGGATGGGCTGAACAATATCGATTATCTCATCAAAAGTAAATAATAAAGTATTAAAAAACTATTTCTATTTATATAGAAGGCAAATAGGAGATTAGCTATGAAAATATTAATTAAAAATGTTAATAAGGGTTTAAATAATACGATGAAGTCTAATTTAAGAAAATATTTTCCACTCTTCTTAGCTCCAACTCTGATTGCCTTTATTATTGGCTTTATTTGGCCTTTTTTATGGGGATTATATCTGTCATTTTTTAAGTTTAAAACTTTAAAATTTATTGAATTTAATGGACTTAGAAATTACGTTTTAGCATTTAGAGATCAATCATTTACTTATTCCTTTTTCTTTACTGCACTTTTTGCAATAGTAGTTGTAATTGTTATTAATTTAGCTGCCTTTGCTCTTGCATATATCCTAACAGGAAAGATAAGAGGAAGTACCATTTTTAGAACAATATTTTTCATGCCTAATTTAATTGGTGGAATCGTATTAGCTTATGTATGGAAAGAAATATTAAATGACGTTATTCAAAAATTATATGGATCAGCTTTAATGTTAAATCCTAATTATGGCTTTTGGGGATTGGTGATATTACTTTCATGGCAACAGATTGGATATATGATGATTATCTATATTGCAGGACTACAAAACGTTTCAACGGATTTAGTTGAAGCAGCAAAAATGGATGGAGCGAGCAGTTGGCAAATCTTAAGAAAAATAACAATACCGCAAATAATGCCATCAATTACAATATGTTTGTTTTTATCACTAACAAATGCTTTTAAATTATTTGATCAAAATCTAGCTTTAACAGCAGGTGCACCAAATAAAAAGACAGAAATGTTAGCTTTAAATATCTATAATGCTTTTTATTCAAATGCGACTAACTTAGGTATCGGTCAAGCAAAAGCGGTAATTTTCTTTTTGTTAGTTGTCTTAATTTCTTTAACACAACTATCTTTAACTAGAAAAAAAGAGGCTCAATTATGAATAAAATAAAATATAAAAATACATTAGTATTCATTATTATGATAATTATAGCCGCTTTGTTTATCGCTCCTATTTTATTTGTTTTAATGAATTCATTTAAAAGCAATCAAGGAATATCAGAAAGTGTATTTGCGCTTCCTAATAGTTTAACATTTGTTGGTTTTAGAAATTATATACAAGGTTTTACCTTTGGAGCTTATAACTTTGGACTTGCGTTTTTCTATAGTAGTTATATTACCATAAGTAGTGTCTTACTAATACTTTTAGCTACAAGTATGGCAGCTTGGTATATTGTTAGAGTAAATAATCGATTTACTAAATTAATATATTATTTATGTATATTCTCTATGGTTGTTCCTTTTCAAATGGTAATGTTTACTTTATCAAAAACAGCGGATACACTATTTTTAAATAACCCATTTACAATAAGTATTTTGTATTTAGGATTTGGAGCTGGAATGGCAATATTTTTATTTTCTGGCTTTATGAAAAGTATCCCAATTGAAATAGAAGAGGCAGCAGCAATAGATGGTTGTAATCCAGTTCAAATGTTTTTTAAAGTAATAATGCCAATTTGTAAACCAATTTATATTTCTGTTGCGATACTAGAAATAATGTGGATTTGGAATGACTACTTATTACCATATTTAACATTAGATAGAACGAGATTTAGAACAATCCCTATTCATATTCAGTACTTACAAGGAAGTTATGGTACAGTTGATTTAGGAGCTACAATGGCAATTATTATGATGACACTAATTCCAATAATAATTATTTATATCTTATTTCAAAAACATATTATTAAAGGTGTAGTAGATGGCGCTGTTAAATAGACAATAATAAAAGATTTAACTTTATTAATTTGAGTTAAGTCTTTTTTATTTATAATAAATTTGATATAATCAAATCATAAAAAAGAAAGATTTGAGAATATGAAAGTATTAGTAACAGCGTTTAAACCATTTAATAAGATGGAAAATAATTATTCAAGTGAAGTATTAAATTATCTAAATAATGTAGATAAAGTTATTATAGATGTCTTATATGATACTTCCTACATTGAACTTAGTAGTAAATGTAATTTAAATGAATATGAGCTAATTATCGCAATGGGTGAGGCTAGGATGAGAGAAGAATTAACTTTAGAAATAATAGCTAAAAATATTTCATCTTGTTCGATTTGTGATAATGGTGGCATTTATAAAAAAGATGAAGAGATTATAAAAGGAGCTCCAATTGAGATTCAAACAGAAGTTGATTTAGCGAATTTAAAAGAATTTGTAAAATTTTCCTATGATGCTGGTCGTTTTGTTTGTAATAATCTTTATTATCATTTATTATATAATTATCCGAAAAAATCTTTATTTATTCATGTTCCAAATTGTAATAACGATATTAATCTATATATTAAAAATGCTAAAAAAATAGAAGAAATAATTAAAAAAATAAAAGGAGAATAAGAAAATGGAAGAAATGTCAGTAGTTGAAATGTTATTAGACCCAGATTGTGAAGAGAGAGTTGAATGTGTAAATGAGGATGGAAATATAATTTCTTTTGATCAAATTGCTGTTATCCCTTATAAAGATAAATTATACGCAATCTTAAAACCTGTTGAAAAGCTAGAGGGTGTTGGGGAAGATGAAGCGTTAGTTTTTCATATTAATGTTGAAGAAGATTCAATCGAAGTTATCTACGATTTTGATTTATGTGATAAAATCTTTGAACTATATTATAAATTATTAAAAGATGAAGGGTTCGAAACAGTATAATTAAAACTATAAAACTCTAATAAATTTTAAAAAAACAACTGCCATGTACATTTTTTTGGACATTGATTGTGATATTATCAATGTGTAGAAAGAGGGTTGGTAGTTATGTATACTTTTAAAGTTATGATTCATCCGAATAATAAACAAAGAACTAAAATTCTTCGTACAATGAATAAATGTATTGAATGTCAAAATATTATTTATGATATTTTGGATGGATATATTAAACTTAATGAAACTATTCCATCTTGTTCTGATATCAGAAAAATTTTTACTAAAATCAAAAAGCAAAAAGATGATGAAGTAATTAAATTAAGAGAATCTATGACTAAAAAAGAAATGATTCTAAATCATCTTGATACATTATTTTATGACGTTAGTAATGATGCATTAAAACAAATTGTAAAAGATACATATAATGCGTTTGTTAGATATTTTAAAAAGTTAGCTAAATATCCTAACAAGAAATCTTATAAAGATAGAAAGAAATCATTTTATGTTGATCCATATAAAATTGATATTTTTAGTAATAAAGTTAAATTAGAAAAAATAGCTAATAGTCAAAAAGCTAATAGAAAAGTATTAAATTGGATTAAATTAGCTGAAAAGAATAGAATACCTACAAACGTCAGTTATTACAATCCAAGAATTTCTTACGACGGTACTGATTTTTATTTAACTGTGGGTGTTGATGATGAATTTGCACCTAAGAAACAAAAAAATAAAGTTGTTAATAAAACAATTGGTATTGATCTTAATATTGCAGAAATTGTTACTAGTGAAGATATTAGATATAGACAAGCTACAAAAACCAAAAAATATAAAAAGATTAATCGTAGAAAGAAAAGATTACAAAGAGCTTTATCTAGAAAGTATTTGAGTTGTAATCCTAATAATGATAAAAATATTACTTATTCACATAATTATAAGAAAAATAAAGATCAAATAAAGAAATTAGATAGAAGGTTACTTAATTTAAGAGATGATTGTCATAAAAGAATTATTGATGATATATTTAAAACTCCTCCATCAAAAATAGTGATAGAGGACTTATATGTAAAAAGTATGACTGATAAAAAGAAAAGAAAGAAAATGACCTATAAAGAAAAGATGGCTGCTAAAAATATACCTACTGCATCTTTTAGAAAATTTGCGTCTATTTTAACAAATAAAGCAAATAAATATAGTATTACTCTTATTAAAGCAAATAGATATTATGCGTCTACAAAAAAATGTAGTTGTTGTGGAAATAGAAAAGTGATGGAAATTGATGAAAGAACTTATAAATGTGAAGAATGTAATTTAGTAATAGATAGAGATTTGAATGCCGCTATTAATTTAGCACAATATAAATAAAAAAATTAGAGAAAGGGAAAAAGAAAATCCTATAATACGTGTACGTTTGCACGAAATTGACGCCTCTGGAGAGTAAATATCACTTGAAGATTTATAGCAATATAAGTATTCATGGCTCGTAGAAGGAGGAATGAAACAGGAACTCTTATAGAGTTTTATAGGTTTTCAAAAACGGATTGATTTAATGTTTAAATTAATTAAATTTATTTTAAAAGTACTTTTAATTTTATTTGTTATTCTTATAATTGCTTTAGGTGTTTTTGTTTTCATGTTATATGATAACAATTTTAGTGAACCAGATTATCTTAAAGATAGTAGTGAAGTAGAATTTATAATGAATGACTTTATTTCAAAAGGGTTAGAGGATTCTAAAGTAGATAAAAAAATCGATATTGTTTTATCTGAAGAAGAGTTAAGTGTAATCTTAAAAACTATTTCTAATGAAATAAATAAAACTGCTTCAGGAATTACTATTAAAACAGCTTATGTTGATGTAACTGAAGCAAAAACAGTTAATTTTATTTCTTATTTTGCTGTATTAGGTTTTAATTCTTCACTTAAAGGTGATTTTGATTATGATATTATTGATAAAAATATTGTTTTTAATATCGAAAAGATAAGTGTTGGCAATGTTGAATTTAGGGCAAGTTATTTATCTAGTTTAGATTTAAATAGTTACTTAAAAGAAGAACTTAAAGATTCATGGATAAAGATAAGTGTTGATTCTAATGGACTTACAATTAGCATTTCACTTGATAGCCTACTAGATTCATTAAAAGAAGAAAATAATATAAAAGATTCGGAATTATTTCAAGCATTATTATCTTTAGTTATTAGAAATGAAAAAGTTATTAAAGTAACTGAAAGTAATAGTGATATTGGTTTAAATATTGATTTAGAATACCTAAATTATGATAATAGTGTTGATGCTCCCCTTCCTTATACTATTGATTTTGATGAGGTAAGTAGAAAGTTAGAACAACTATTAAATAATAATATTATTTCAATCGATAATATTAATGTTGTTGGAACATATTTAGTTAAAGGATATTCTAAATTAACTGATGAAGAAAAACAAATTATTAAAGATATTGATTTAAGTAGTGTAGGAATATTAATTAAAGAATTATATCAAGGTGTTATTGAATATGAAAAACAAACAATTATTGATGTTTTTACTAATCAATACACTGGTGTATTTAGTGGATTAAAATTAACAGAGAAAAACTGGAATGACATCTTACTACAAGAAGATTTAGTTGGACAGATGTATTGTTTTGCGAGAAAAGATAATGACTCTTACAAAGTAACTTACATTGCGGTTGAATCACTATATGTAGATATTAATGAAAATAAACTAGATTTATATTTGACAGTATCTGTTAATGGTGAATCTTTAGTATTAAATATTAATGCAGACGAATCAGAAACTTTAGGCTTAAATATTGAATTTAATATTAAGACTGTTCGTTTTGGAACTGTTAAGTTGAATGATGATGAGATTAAATTACTATTAAATTATTTAGAAAAAAATATTGATGAAGATTGGATTATTGTAAATAGCGAAGCTAATGAAATTGATATTGATTTTATTGGTGTATTTGAGTCAAGTCCTACTCTATCTTTAATATTACAAATTCCAGGAATTAATCCAACAGTTAAATTCATGGATGGTTATGTTTTAATTGATTAATGAGTTATATAAGAAGTGTGCTTAGCACACTTTTTTTCATTATAAAAGGGAAGCAAAATTGCTTCCCAATCTATTATTCTTTTATAGATTTTCTATTTTTTAAAAATTTAACAAAGTATACAATAAATATTATTACTGTTAATACAACAGCAGAACTACTAAATCCTGAGTAGTCAATTACTATATCGCTCCAGCAGCCATATCTTCCTGGAACAAGTGTTTGAATATATTCAGTTAATGCTGCAATAAAGAATCCAAGGATAAAGTTTAGTGGTACAGAAAAGAACCATTTTTTCTTAGTAAAGAATAACATATAAGTAAATGTTGAGAAAATACCTAATACTAAGAATGCTCCAAAGTGACCTAAACCTTTACGTACTTTATAGAAGAATTCTGATAAGTCTTTAATTACTGGTTGTTGTTTAACTTCAATATTAATTTTTATTTCTTGCTTTTCTTGCATATTATCATCACAAATAATAGTAATAGTAACATTACCTTTTTTGTGAGGTGTTAGAGTTCCGTCTTTTCCTACACTTAGTACCTTTTCATTAGAAGAAGATAGTGTTAATTTTTTAAATGTAGTACCTTCAAGGAAGTTAACAGTTAATTTAGAAGAATAACCATTTGTAATATAATATGTATTTGAATTTGCATCATATGAAACATCATTACCTTTTATAGTTACAGGAGTTTGGTTATTGATTAAGATTTTATTAAATATTTTTAGATGAACTTTTTTCGTGTTATTACTTTCTTCATCTTTTAAAGTAATGTCAACTTCACCAATATTATTGATTACTAATTCATTATATTCATTAACATATGCAATGTTTTCATCACTTGATAAATAGATTAGGTTATATTTTGTAGCTGTGTTATCAATCAATGTAACAAAACTATATTTATCATTAATATAAATTTCTAGTTCATCATTTTCTATATGAATTACGTTATTATCTTTATCAACAATATCAAAGTTAACACTATTTAAAGTAGTATGTTTAATATTAAATTCAATTGTTTTATTAAAGTCATCATAAAGTGTTTCATTTAATATAGGAGTAACAACTAAAGTGTATTTACCTTCATTATAAATAGATTTGAATGTGTATGAACCATCATTATTACTTACAATAATTGGGTCATCTTTAACAATATTATTATTTTCATCTAATACTTTAATATCAAATAATTGAGGATATTCTGTATTAGAGTCATTAATAATAAATTTAAATTCTTGTTTTGCATTTAAACTAATTTGTTCAATTTGATTATTATCTTTATCGACAATATCAAATGAATTTAAAGAAATAATTTTGATTGCTACTGATTGTCCTGATGCGGTATGTTGCATTACTAATGTAATTTCACCTGGACGATTAATAGTTAGGGTAGAACCATCAATAACATTGTATGTTTCATCATCTAAGATATATTTTAAAGTTTTATCACCAGTCGTTTTTCCTGAATCATCATATAACCATTCATTAGAGGCAACATTAAAATACTTAGCTAAATCAATTGTTTTTTCATTTACTACTAAAGTCTCAAATGTTTTATCAATAAAACCTGTAATATGATTTTCTTCACCTGTTGGGGAAATATATTTCGAAACAGTTATTGGTAGTTCTTGTTTGTAAGTTCCGTCTTTAGTCGTTACAGTAATTACGACATTACCAGCCTTTTTGGCTGTAACTTTACCACTACTATTTACAGTGGCCACACTTGTATCGGAACTAGTATAAATTAATGATGATTTTAAGGCGTATTTATTTGGTAAAATATTTGAGATTGAAATTGTTTTACTCTCTTTTTCTGTCATTTTGTTTGTTAATTTAGCAGTAAAAGAAGTAATATTAGGTTGTTTAAGTACAGTAATTTCAATTGTTTTTTCAATATTATAATCGTCTGATTTTATTGTAATAGTAGCACTACCTTCACTAACGCCTTTAATAGTTGTTTGTGTTACTGAGACGATTTTAGGGTTAGAAGAAGTAATAGTGTAATTTTTATATGTTGCATCAGTAGGAATAAATTTAATGTTTAATTTTAAAGATTCAGTTGCGTAAATTTCATTTTTGCTTACAGTAAATGAAATATCTTCTAAATCTACTTTGTTTTTAATATCAACTATAACTTTTATTTCTTTTGTTATATCACCACAATGACAACTTACTAAAATTGTAGTGATTACACCTTTTGAGTCTTTTAAGTTAATAAATTTCCCTTGATCATCAAGTGATAAATATTTATTATCTAAAACTTCAAAATGAATATGATTAAAAGTTGCGTTTTCTGGTAGTACAGTACCAACAATTTGATAGTCATTAGCATCATCTACATAAAGTGTGTAGATATCTTCATCATCTTTTTCAGCATTTAAAATTTCAGCAAAAATATCAGTTGCTTCTACATTTAAAACTTCGATTTCAACACTATCTGTAATTTCATTATATTTATTGTTTGTAACTGTGATTGTTACATTTCCTTCTTTTAAAAATGTTACTTTACCATCATCAGAAATATTAGCAACATTAGAATCACTTGTAGAATATAAAACTTCTTTATATGTAGCGTCTTCTGGCAAAGTAGTAGTCAATAAAACCACAGTATCCCCAACAAAAGATACTTTAATTTCATCTTTGTTATCAATTGTTAATGAAGTTGGCGTAACAGCAACTGTTTTATCTCCACCAATACCATTAATAATATCAGCAATTCCACCACCAACTGTGTTACTTTGGTTAGCTGATGATTTTCCGTCCATTGCACTTTCAACAATTAAAACAATAATACATAATATATATGCAATTAAACATAAAATTTTAAATAATTTAAATTTATCAATTTTCTTCCTCATAAATTACCCATTAAATTCTCTATAAATTTTTATTAATTCCTTCTTTTTTATATTAACATAATACTTTTTAGTTAACAATGTTAAATATAAAATTTAATAATAATTAGTAAAGGTATTAATTTTTTTGTAAAACATATATTTTTATAGGTGTTAACTATGAAAAAGATTTTATTAATGATTTTAATTTTTGTTATTTTTATTCCTGTAAATAAAATAGAAGCAAATAGTAATTCTAGTTATATATTACTTGATGCGGATAGTGGAAGAATTTTATATGAAAAAAATAAAGATGAACGTTTTTTGACTGCTTCAATTGCCAAAATTATGACTTGTATGGTTGCTATTGAAAATGGTAATTTATTTGATACATATAATGTTGATTATAATACTACGCTTACTGAAGGATCTAGTATTTATTTAGAAGAAGATGATGAAATAATTCTTTATGATTTATTATGTGGGTTAATGTTAAGAAGCGGTAACGATGCAGCTACATTAATTAGTAAGAATATTTTTAAAAGTGAGAACGAATTTGTATATCAAATGAATTTATTAGCTAAAAGAATTAAAATGGGTAATTCAACATTCGAAAATCCAACGGGATTAAATTCAACTACTTTTAATTATTCGACTGCTTATGATATGGCGCTTTTAATGCGATATGCAGTTAGTAATGAAATCTTTTTAGAAATATCAAGTAAAAAATATCATCATGCTACAACATTGAAAAAGATTTATTATTGGTATAACAAGCATAAATTAATTTATAATACAGATTATGTTATAAGTGGTAAAACAGGTTATACAAAAGATAGCGGAAGAACATTAGTAAGCTATGCTGAAATACAAGAAATGAGGCTTATTTGTGTATCTTTTAATGAGACTGATGACTATAATTTACATCAAGTATTATTTAACAAAGCAAGTAAAGAATTTAGTAAGAAGATAGTCTTAGAAGAAGGGGTATATCCTCAAGAGTTAAGCACTCTAAATTATTATCCAAATGTGGTAAATAATATAGAGCTTTTAGTGAAGGAAGATAGGAATATTTATATAAAATTTAACCTACTTAAAGAACCTAAGATAGAGTGTGGATATTTAGAAGTATATGAAGATGATAATCTGATTTACAAGGATATAATATATCCTTATTATCCAAAATCATGAGTTTTATTTGGAGTATTTTAATTATAGTAAGTATCATATTTAGTCTAATAAGTGGTAATGTTATCGAAATAAATAATGTTATTTTAACAACTGCATATGAGGCATTAAGAACATATGGATTAATAGCAAGTAACATTATTTTATGGAGTGGTATTTTAGATGTTTGTGTCGATAGTGGCGTGATGAAATATTTAACCTTTTTTGTTAAACCTTTTATCAGAAAATTATTTATTACTAAAGATGAATTAACACTTGATTGTATAAGTGCAAATATTGCATGTAATATCTTTGCTTTAGGTAGTGCAGCGACACCTTTTGCAATTAAAGCGATGCTTAAACTTCAAGAAGAAAATCCAAATAAAAATAAAGAAAGTAAGGATATGGCTACTTTAATTATTATAAATGTTTGTGGATTTACAATCTTGCCTACATCCTTAATAAGTCTAAGAGCAAATTATAACTCAAGTGAAAATGCTATAGTCTTATTTTATATTTTAATATTTTCTTTTACTACAACCCTAATTATGTTAGTGATTGATAAGTTGGTGAAAAAATGTATTTAACTTATTATATAATTCCAGTATTTTTATCAATTTTATTAATTGTTGGTATTAAGAAAAATTCTTATGAATCATTTATAAATGGGTGTAAAAGAGGAGTAGAAATAGCGCTTGACGCTTTCCCTTATTTACTAGCTATGATTTTTGCTACAAAACTACTAAATAGTTCAATGATTTTTATGACCATCTTAAAAAACTATGATATCCCGCATCTACTATTTTTAGAAGGTATTTTTAGACCAATGAGTAATAATGCATCACTATCTATTTTAATTCAAATTTTTAATGAGTTTGGTATTGATAGTAAAATAGGAATAGCGGCCTCAGTTTTGCAAGGTGCGACTGAAACAAGTTTCTATGTAATTACAATTTATTACGGTACTGTTGGTATAAAAAAATATCCATATTCACTAATCATGGCAATTATATCTGATATCTTAATTTTTATTTTTTCTTTAGTTTTATATTATTTCATTTTATAAATAAATTATTTATAATAAGAGTCTTGTTTTAAATAGACTCTTTTTGTTTTTATTATAAATGAGGAAATTTTAATGTTGTTTTATTATTATTTATAATATATAATAAACAAGTGGTGATAAAATATGCCTGAAGAAATCAGATTACAAGCCTATATGGCAAATTGCGGTGTCGCAAGTAGAAGAAAATGTGAAGAAATTATAACTAGTGGACGTGTTAAAGTTAATGGTATAGTAGTTGATAAATTAGGAAGTAAAGTTAGTAGTAAAGATGTTGTTACTGTTGATGGACGTATTATCGAAAAGGAAGAACATGTTTATTATGTACTTAACAAACCTAGAGGATATGTTACTACTTTAGATGATGAATTTGGACGTAAGAAAGTTATTGATTTATTTGCAAAAGAAGATTTAGCATATAGAATATTCCCAATTGGTAGATTAGATTATGATACTCAAGGAGTATTATTATTTACAAACGATGGTGAGTTAGCTAATAAATTAACTAGTCCTCATTCTAATGTTGAAAAAGAGTATTTAGCACGAGTAGAGGGGAAAGCTGGTAAAGAAGAATTAGCTAAACTAGTTAGAGGTGTAGTTATTAATGGTTATAAAACTAAGCCTGCTGAAGTAGAAGTTATCGAATACAAAAAAGATACTAATACTTCACTTCTAAGAATTATTATTACAGAAGGTAAATACCATCAAGTTAAAAATATGTGTGAAGCAGTAGGACTACCTGTTAAAAGATTAACTAGACTACGTTTTGCCACTATTTCTACTGAAGGAATCGCTAAAGGTGAATACCGTAGATTAAAGATTCATGAAGTTAAACAATTATATAATTTATAAAATTAATTAAAGTTTACTTTAAATTATTAAAAAATATGATATAATTGACAAGTAAAAGCAAAAATAGATGCCGGAGGTAAAAAATGGATAATTTTCAAGTAGCTATTGATGGCCCTGCTGGTAGTGGGAAGTCAACAATATCTAAGAAAGTATGTAGCATTTTAGGTTTCATACATATTGATACTGGCGCTATGTATCGTGCTGTTACATTAGAAGCACTTAATCGCGGAGTAGACTTAGAAGATCCAAATAGTTATGATTTTTTAGATGAAATATCAATCATCTATGAAAATGATAAGATATTGTTAAATGGAAAAAGTGTAGGAAGAGAAATTCGTTCTACAAGAGTTGCTGATAATGTATCAACAGTAGCAAAGATGGCAGTTGTTAGACATAAAATGGTTGAACTTCAACAAAAAGCTGCACAACATGGAAAAATTATTATGGATGGAAGAGATATTGGATATGTTGTGTTGCCAAATGCTAATGTTAAAATTTTCTTAACAGCTAGTGTTGAGGAACGAGCAAAACGTCGTTTCTTAGAAAATCAATTAGCGGGTAAGAAAGAAACTTATGAAGAAATTTTAGAAAATATTATTTCTAGAGATTTTAAGGACTCTAATAGAGACTTAAACCCATTGCGTCAAGCAGATGATGCAATATTATTAGATACAACGATTATGAATATTGATGAAGTCGTTAGTGAAATTGTAAGAATTATTAAAGAGAGGTTAAATTAAGATGGAAGAATTATTATTATCAAGTGAGATTAAAGTTGGGCAACTTGTTACTGGAGAAGTAATCGGTATTAATGGAAAGGAATTAATCTTAGACATTAAACAATTTGCAGAAGGGCATATGTATATCAACGAATATGATTCTACTCTAGATTCATTTAACGGTGTTGTTAGTGTGGGCGATAAAGTTGAATGTGTTGTAATGAAAATTAGTGAAAATGATTCACATAGCGCTATTTACTTAAGCCGTTTACCATTAATTAAACAAGCTAACAATGAAAAAATGGGAGCTTTATGTGATTCAAATGAAATCATTAAAGTTAAATTTACTAAAAATGTAGGACGTGGTTTAGTAGGTTCTTATTTAGGAAATGAAGTATTTGTACCTGCTAGTCAAGTTGCTTTAGAAGAAGTTAACTTAGATGAATTTGTTGGAAAAACATTAGAAGTTAAATTATTAGAACATAACGAAAGACGTCGTCAATATGTAGCAACTCGTAGAGAGTTATTATACTTAGAAATGAAAGCTAAAAAAGATGCTGAATATCAAGAATTAAGAGCTAAAAAAGCAGCTGAATTAGCATCTTTAGAAGTTGGTAAAACTGTTAGCGGTGTTGTTAGCAAAATCGATAACAACTTAGGTGCATTTATTAAATTTGAACATAACCAAGGTTTAGTTCATTTAAGAGAATTATCTCATATTCCATTTACTGAAGTAAGTGAAGTTGTTTCAGTTGGTGAAACTGTTAACGTTAAAGTATTAAAAGTTGATGGAAACAGAATCGATTTATCTTTAAAAGCTTTAGTAAAAACTCCATTTGAAGTTTATGCAGAAGCTCACAAAGTAAGTGAAGTAGTTACTGGTAAAATCGTTCAAAAATTACCATTTGGTGCAATCGTAGAATTAGCAGATCATGTAAGTGGTTTATTACATGTTAATGAAATCAGCTGGAATCCAAATGATAACTCATTAGCAAGTATGAAAGTTGGTCAAGAATTAAATGTTGCTATCATTAACATTGATTCTAAAAAAGAAAGAATTGGTCTATCTTTAAAAGTTATGGTAGATAACCCATGGGCAAGAGTAAAAGCTCAAAGAGGAGATACTGTTAAAGCAACTATTACTTCAATTGTTGCTGGTAAACATTTAGTTGTATCTACTTTAGGTGTTGATGGAATCATCGATATTAGAGAAGTTCCAATGAAAGAAAAATCATCTAAACTAGAAGATTACTATAGTGAAGGTGATGAAGTAGATGCTGTTATTACTTATATTGATAATCGTCAATGGAAATTAGAATTATCAATTAAACGTTTCACTTCTCGTATTGAACGTGAACAATTCGAAGAATACATGAAAAAAGAACAAGAAAAAGAAACAGCAATCACTTTAGGAGATTTATTTAAAGAAGTTTTAAAAAAATAATATAAAATAGGTTGTGATACTTATGCTAGGTAATGTAGCAATTGTCGGACGCCCTAATGTTGGAAAATCAACATTATTCAATCGTATTATTGGTGAAAGATTATCAATCACTGATGATAGAGCGGGTGTAACTCGTGACAGAATTTATTCAACTGGTGAATGGTTAGGTCACAAATTTAATTTAATAGATACTGGAGGCATCGATATTGTCGATGCTCCTTTTTTAGAAGAAATCAGAGCTCAAGCAGAGATAGCTATTGAAGAAGCTGAAGTAATTATTTTTGTAGTTGATATAAGAACTGGTGTTACTGACACAGATACTTTTATCGCAAGAATCTTACAAAAGACAAAGAAAAAAGTTATTTTAGCTGTTAATAGAGTAGATGATAACAAATGGATCGATAACATTTATGAATTTTATTCACTAGGTATTGGTGACCCTATTCCTGTATCAAGTATCCACGGTGTAGGTGTTGGGGATTTACTTGATGAGGTAATTGCTAACCTTAGTCAAAAGAAGGTTAAAGAATATCCTGATGATATGTTAAAATTCTCACTTATTGGTCGCCCTAATGTAGGAAAAAGTAGCCTAGTTAACGCTATTTTAGGTGAAGATAGAGTTATTGTTTCTAATATTGAAGGAACAACAATGGACTCAATTGATACAGTTTTCCAACGTGATGGCGAAAAATTTGTTGTTATCGATACTGCAGGTATTCGTAAACGTGGTAAGATTTATGAAAACGCTGATAAATATGCTCTAATTCGTGCAGTAGATGCTATTGGTAGAAGTGATATTGTTTTACTTGTTTTAGATGCTGAACGCGGTATTATTGAACAAGATAAACATGTAGCTTCATATTTAATCGAACAATCTAAGGCATGTATTATTGTTGTTAATAAATGGGATGCTATTAAAAAAGATGATAAAGAAATGCAAAGATGGATTGATAATATTCGTAATGAATTTAAATTCTTATCTTATGCAATGATTGCTTTTACTTCTGCACTAGAAGAAAAAAGAATTCATACTTTATTCCCTTTAATTAAAAAGGCTGGAGAATCTTATCGTAAACGTATTTCAACTAGCGTTTTAAATAACGTATTAAGTGATGCACAAGCAATGAATCCACCTGCTGAATTTAACCATGGTGTCTTAAAGATTTATTATGGATCTCAAGTGGCTATTAATCCACCTGCATTTACAATTTTTGTAAATGAGCCTGAATATGTTCATTTCTCATATCAACGTTATTTAGAAAATCAAATAAGAAGTAACTTTGATTTTACTGGTACTCCAATTAAATTATTATTTAGAAAGAGGGATTAGTAATGAAAGTTGGTTTTATTGGTGGCGGTTCTTGGGGAAGTACCTTAGCTAATTTATTAAGTGATAATAATCATGAAACTTTAGTTTATGATATAAGTAGTGATACAGTTAAACAAATAAATGAAACACATACTCATCCATTTTTTGAGTGTGTAATTAATCCTGATGTAGTAGCTACTAATAGCTTAAAAGAAGTTGTAGAATTTTCTGATATATTAGTTTTAAGTGTTCCTACTAAAGTTATTAGAGGAGTAATGGAAGAAGTTAAAAAATATATCACTTCTAAAAAACTTTTCATTAACGTTAGTAAAGGAATTGAACCTAAAACACTACTTACTGTTAGTGGGATTGCAGAAGAAATATTTACATCTAGCGAAATGAGGGGTTTTGTTACTTTATCAGGACCATCTCATGCTGAGGAAGTAATTAAGAGAAAATTAACACTTTTAGTAGCCGCAAGTAAAAATATTAAAGATGCTGAATTAGTTCAACAAATCTTCTCTAATAATACTTATATGCGAGTATATACATCAACTGATATTTTAGGTGTAGAAGTATCTGGTAGTGTTAAAAATGCTATTGCCCTAATAAGTGGAGTATGTGCTGGCTTAGGCTTAGGTGAAAATGCGCGTGCTGCTTTAATTGACCGTGGTGCTTTAGAAATTATTCGTATTTGTACTGCATTAGGCGGTGAAAAAGATACTGTTTATGGTCTTGCTGGTATTGGTGATTTAATAGTTACTGCTTCGAGTATGAATAGTCGAAATTATCAGGCAGGATTAAAAATCGGTCAAGGTCAAGATGTAAATGAAGTAGTAAATAATTCAAAAATGGTTGTTGAAGGTGTTAGAGTATTAGAATCTGCTCATGAGATAGCTTTAAAATATAATTTATATTTACCAATTATTGAAACTGCTTATAAAGTTTTATTTGAAAAATTGCCAATTAATGAAGCAATTGAAACAATTATTTCTGCAAAACTTAAAAAAGAATAATATATTTAAACCTTCTATCATACTAATTAAATAGGAGGTTTTTTTGTTGAATATAGGACGAATTTGGGATTTTATTGCTGAAAAGAATATTGAACCACAAGATATTTTAGAACTTGTTGATGAAG
Source organism: Anaeroplasmataceae bacterium (assembly GCA_045126355.1). GTDB lineage: Bacteria > Bacillota_I > Bacilli_A > Acholeplasmatales > Anaeroplasmataceae > CAZSIA01. The sequence goes on from JBGVOE010000002.1 coordinate 26,631, forward strand.
TAAAAAAAGTAGATACATCTGATGAAGAAAATTTAAGAAGAATTATAAAGAAGGTTTCAATATTAGCTAGAAAAAATATTTCTTTAGAACAAGAAAATAAATTGATCGCTAAAATCCAAACAGATGGTATTGATTTTTCATTATTAGAATATTTTTAAAAACATTTCCCCAAAATAACTTGGGGATTTGTTTTTATTATTATATAATATAGATAGAAGTTGGAGTGATTGTTTATGAATATTAGCGAATGGATTAATGAAACATTCTTTGGAATGGATGCATCTATTTTTAGATTTACAAATGAAATGTTAAACGAAAATCCTTTTATCTTTAAAATTGCAAGATTTATTAGTTATTTCGGAGACCATGGAATCTTTTTTATTGCTTTAGCAGTAGTTTTATTAGTATTTAGAAAAACAAGAAAAGTAGGAATTCTTTTAGCATGTGGACTTGCGTTTAATCATGTATTAAATAATATGATAATTAAGAATTTAGTTGCTAGAGCACGTCCATATGATGAAGTAATGGAATTTAAGTTGATGTGGGAAACTCATAGTAATATTAAAATGAATAGTTATTCTTTCCCATCAGGTCATACATCAACTGCGGCAAGTATTGGTGTTGGATTATTTATAGCTTTAAATAAAAAATACAGTTGGCTATTTTTATTATTCCCACTTTTAATGGGATGGAGTAGAATTACTTTATTTGTCCATTATCCATCTGATGTATTATTTGGTATTATAATTGGTACTATTGCAATTATTTTGGCTTATTTTACATCAAAATTATTATTTAAGTTAAAAATAGTTGAAAATTTAACAACAGGAGAAAAATTATTTTAGTAGGAACAATTAATTTGTTCCTATTTTCTTTGACAAAACAGTTATTCTTTAATATAATTAATCAGGTGTCTTAAAAAGGAGGAGAATGTTATGGATCATGTAATATTACATGCGGTATTAGATAGTTTAAAAGTATTAGCATTTGTATTTATCTTTAATGTTTTATTTTCTTTCTTAGAAGCATCTTTTACTAAGAAAATTGAAAAATCACATAAAATTAATCCTTTAACTGGATCACTTATAGGTTTGATTCCACAATGTGGAGTAAGTGTTATAAGTGCGGATTTATATGTGAAAGAACATATCAGTATGGGAACTTTAATCGCTATTTTTATAACATGTAGCGATGAAGCGATTCCCTTGATTTTAAGTAATCCAAATAAAGCTTTAAGTGTCTTACCTTTATTATTAATAAAATTTATAATAGGATTTATTATTGGTTATTTAGTAGATTTAATTTATAGAAAAAGTAGGCATGATGTAGATATGCATAAAGATGATTGTCATCATGTTGAAGAAATACAGATTGGTTGTTGTCATCATGAAATAAATAATACAAAAGAAAGTAAGATTAAACGTCATTTAATTCATCCAGTCTTACATTCTTTAAAATTATTTCTTTATGTTTTAGCAATAAATTTTATCTTTGGAACAATTATTCATTTAATTGGTGAAGAAACATTTGTAGAAATCTTAAAAAACAACAAATATTTCACACCTATATATGCTACACTAATTGGGTTGATACCAAATTGTGCCTCAAGTGTAATAATAACTAATTTATACATTATGGGACAATTATCATTTGGAGCAACAATCGCAGGACTTATCACAAATGCCGGTTTAGGTATGTTAGTTCTTTTAAAAAACAAAAATATGATTAAAAAAACAATAGTAATTATAAGTATATTAGTACTAACTGCCTTAGTTAGTGGATATGTTATTAATTTAATAATTGGTTTTTAATCCACAACTAAAAAAGGAGATAGTATGAAATTTAACGAATTACAAATAAAAGAAGAAATTATAAAAGCCATTGAAGAAATGGGCTTTAGTGAGTTAATGCCAATTCAAGAACGCGTTATTCCATTTGTTTTAGATGGATGTGACGTAATTGGTCAAGCTCAAACAGGAACAGGTAAAACGGCTGCCTTTGGTATTCCACTGATTGAAAAATCAACCCGTAAACACACAGGGGTTGAACATTTAATCATTTCACCAACAAGAGAATTAGCAACACAAATCAAAAATGAATTAGAATTACTTGCTAAATATAGTGGTGTTACAATTGGTTTAATCTTAGGTGGTGTAGACTACAATAAAGAAAGAAGAATGTTAAAAGCAAATCCTAACATTATTGTAGGTACTCCAGGAAGACTATTAGACCATATTACAAATAAAAAATTAGATTTATCTAACTTAAAATCATTAACTTTAGATGAAGCTGATGAAATGTTAGATATTGGATTTAAAGAAGAATTAAATAAAATCATTGAAGCAATGCCTGAGGAAAGACAATCTTTATTATTCTCAGCAACTTTATCAGAAGATGTTAAAAAATTAGCTAGTAAAATGTTAAATAATCCAATTGAAGTATTAGTGTCATCTGGCTTAACGACAGCTACTAATGTTAAACAACAAGCAGTTGTTTGTGAAGAAGAAGATAAATTAACAATCTTAACAAGATTATTACAAATAAATAAACCTCAATCAGCAATTATCTTTGGTAGAACAAAAAGAAGAGCAGACGAATTAGCAAAAGCACTTCTTAAAGCAGGTTTTCAAGCCAAAGCTTTACATGGTGACTTAACTCAAAAAGAACGTAGTAATGTAATGGATGGATTTAAAAGTGGATTATTTAAAATCTTAGTAGCAACAGACGTTGCCGCTAGAGGAATTCATGTTGATGGAATTGAAGTAGTATATAACTTTGACCTACCACAAGAAATCGAATATTATGTTCACCGTATTGGTCGTACAGGACGTGCCGGTATGCAAGGAACTAGTATTTCATTTGTAAGAAGTATAGAAATGGATTATATCGAATTAATTGAGAAAAAGACTCGTTCAGAAATCGAAATTATTCATGCTCCATCAAATACAAATGTAAAACGTGCTAAAAAAGAACATTTAATCGAAACAATCAAAAATGTAATTGAAGAAGGTAGAGGAATGAAACATTACGATACTGCAGTTACATTAATTGAAATGTTTGGTGCTGAAATGGCACTTAATGCGGCATTAGAAATTATTTCACCTAAAAATCAACCAGTACTTGATGTACTATCTAAAGAACCACCAGTTATAGTTAAATTAAGAAAGCGCAATGAATTTGTAAGAGGAAAAAAACATCCTGTAAATAAACGTGAAGAACAAGGACGTTTTGATAAAAACAAAAGAAGTTTTCAAAGAAATGGAAAAGTAGAAAGAAAAAAATCTTATAGTAAATAAATGAAGAGAAATCTTCATTTTTTTTATTATCTTTTAATATGTTTATATGAGGTGGGATGATGGAAATATGGTATTTAATGTTATTAACTTTTATATTAACTTTTTTAATATTAAATTGGTTAATAAATTATCAAAAAAGAAATAGAGTAGGTCAAATAGAACGTGAAGAAGGACTAAGAAGTCATAAAGAGAAAAATAGAACTCCTATTTTTGGAGGAGTTGCGTTTGTTTTAAGTTATTTAATTGTATTTACATTCTTGCTTATTATAAACGAGATAAATATTTATATTTATTTACTAATTGTAATGCCAATGACATCATTTTCTTTACTTGGTTTTATCGATGATTATTTGATATTAAAATATAAGAAGAATGAAGGAATAAAACCTAATATAAAATTTTTAATTCAAATAATTATATCTACACTTTTTTTTATAATATATTTAATATTAAATTTTGATACAACAATAAACCTGTTCTTTATTACAATCGATTTGAAATTTTTATATGGAATCTTTATTTTATTAGCATTCTCTGGTTTTACAAACGCAACAAATTTAACAGATGGGGTTGATGGTCTTTTAGCTGGGACATTTAGTTTTATTTTAATAGGATTATTTTTAATAACGGGAAATAGTGATATACGTAATTTAATTATAATAATATTTTCAGGAATTTGTGCTTTTTTATATTTTAACCTTCCGAAAGCAAAAATTTTTATGGGAGATACGGGTTCACTTGCGATTGGATCACTTTTTGTATCATTATTAGTTATATTAAAGTTAGAAGTATTTTTATTTATATTTGGACTTGTATATGTACTAGAAACACTAAGTGTGATGTTACAAGTAGCTTATTTTAAATATAGTAAAGGAAAAAGAATATTTAAAATGTCACCACTACATCATCACTTTGAAATAGTATTTAATAGTGAAATTAAAACATTAATATTATTTTATTTATTTACTATTACAACAGTTATATGTGGAGTATTATTATTTATAAATTATATGAGGTAAGGGAGAAAAATGGTAGAAATTTTATTATTAGGAATTGGAAAAAGTAATAATGCATTAAATCAGTTTATGATTAAATATAGTATTGAACATGATTACCTAAGTTTAATAGATGTTGTAAGATTTGATTATAAATTAGTTATAAAAGGACCTGGAATTTATTATGATGAAGAAGTGATACAAAAGTTTATTGAAAAAGGTGTTGATATAATAACAGATATTGAATTTATATATTGGTTTTTAAATAAAGAATATATCGCCATAACAGGTACAAATGGTAAAACAACCACTACTTATCTTATAACGGATATTATTAATACAGCTTATAGCGCAGTAAGTTGTGGTAATTGTGGTTTTCCGATATCACAAGCGGCACTAGATTATAAACTATATAAATATTTTGTCCTAGAATTATCAAGTTTTCAGCTAAAAGGAATAAAGAAGTTTACTCCAAAGATTGCGGTTGTTACAAATTTAAAACAAGCTCATCTAGATTATCATCATACGATAGAAGATTATTATAAATCAAAACTTTATATAGCAAAGAATCAAAGTAAACAAGATTATTTAGTCTTAAATGCAGACGATTTAAATGTTATGTCCTTATTTAAAAATACTGATGCAACTAAAATAACTTTTTCATTAACAAATAGGGGGTCTAATGCATATTTTTATAAAAAATTTTTTTATTTTAATAAAGAAAGGGTTTGTCATATTAAATATTTAAAAAGTAAAACAGATATAATTATATATAATGTACTTGCGGCTATAAGTGTAGCGAAAATTTTAAAAATAGAAAATAAAAATATTAAAAAGGCCTTAAAAGAATTTACATTTATTAAATATCGTTTAGAAGAAATTAAACCGAATATTTATAATGACGCCAAAAGTACTAATGTTTATTCTACAATTAGCGCTATTAAATGTTTTAAAAACAAAAATATAATTTTAATATGTGGTGGATATGACAGAAAAGAAGAAATCAACATATTAGAAGAAGATTTAGTAAATGTAGTAAGAATTTATCTTTATGGACAAGTAAAAGATAAATTATATAATTATCTAAAAAGAAAAAAGGAAGTTTATATTTTTGATACTTTAAAAGAGGCTACTTTAAAAGCTTTAAACGATAGAATAGATGAAATAGTTTTATATTCACCAATGTTTGCCTCATATGATCAGTACTCCTCATATGAAGAAAGAGGTAAGGAATTTAGTAATATTATCAAAAATTATTATAATAAATATTAAAAAAATTTTTTTTGTTTTAAATTTTAAAAAGTTTTTTGAAATATATATATTTTATTGTATAATATATATGTGAAATTATTTAAATAGAGGTAAATGTAAATGAATAAAAATGATTTAAAATTACAATATGCAAATGTTTATGAAGAAACTGAAAATTTAAGTTACTATTTCTCACCAGGAAGAATTAATGTTATTGGTGAACATATTGACTACAATGGTGGTTTAGTATTCCCTTGTGCAATTTCTTTAGGAACTTATGCAGCTGTTTCTTTAAGAGAAGATGATACTGTTAATTTATACTCTGGAAACTTCCCAGCTGTTGGTGTTGTTTCTTTCAAATTAAGTGAAGTATTAACAAAAGATAACTTATGGACTGACTATGTTAAAGGTGTTGTAAGTGAAATTACTAAATTAGGTCATAAATTAGATAAAGGGTTCAATGCATATATCATTGGTAACTTACCAAATGGTGCATCTTTATCTTCAAGTGCTTCATTAGAGTTATTATTCTGTGAAATTATTCGTGAAATTCATGGATTAGAATTATCTGATTTAGATTTAGTAAAAATTAGTCAAGGTGCTGAAAATAACTTTGTAGGTCTACACTGTGGAATTATGGACCAATTTGCAATTGGTATGAGTAAAAAAGATCATGCTATTTTATTAGATTGTGCAACTGTTTCATATGATTACGCTCCTCTTGATTTAAAAGACAATGTAATTTTAATTTTAAATACAAATAAACGTCGTGATTTAGTAACATCTAAATATAATGAACGTTGCGAAGAATGTGCAACTGGATTAAAGATTGTTCAAGAAAACTATAAAAATGTTAAATTCTTATGTGAATTAGAAGAATCTGATTTAGAAGCAATTAAACCATTAATCAAAAACGAAATCGTTTATAATCGTGTAAGACACGTTGTAAGTGAAATGGCTCGTGTTAAAAAAGCATTTGCTTGCTTAACTGAAGGTGACTTAGAAACTGTTGGTAAATTATTAAATGCATCTCATCATTCACTACAATATGACTATGAAGTTACAGGTAAAGAATTAGATACAATTGTTAGTATTGCTCAAAGCTGCAAAGGTGTATTAGGAGCTAGAATGATTGGTGCAGGTTTCGCTGGATGTGCAATCGCAATTGTTAAAGCTAGTGAAGTTGAAAGTGTTACTGAAAAAGTTAAAGCTGGATATTTAGCTGAAATTGGTTATGCTTGTGATATCTATGTAGCTCAAACTTCTAATAGAACTGGAAGAATCGGTTAAGAATAATTTTACAAATTTTAAAGCCCAATTAAGGGCTTTTTCTTTTGTTTTATGTTGTTTTTTTACTTGATTTATTAACATGTTATGAGTTAACTTTCATATTTGTATTAATAAATTCGAAAAATCAAAAATTATATAAGTTTATTTAAAAAAATCATTTATTTATTTCTAAAATAAATAAAATGTGTTAGAATAATAAAATGGAGTTGTTATTATGATTATTATTTATGGAGGAGCTTTTAATCCACCGACTAAAGCTCATTATTTGATAGCTAAAAAAATTATTGATAAGTTTAATCCTGATACCTTTTATTTCTTACCAGTTGGTTCAAGATATAATAAAAAAGGCATGGCAGATTATGAGTCTCGATTTAATATGACTAAGATTATGGCAGATAAATTTAAGAGTGCGATTGTTTCAAGAAAAGAAAATGAAGAGTCGTTTCGTGGAACATATTATGCATTAAAAGATTTTAGTTTGATTGATAACGATTTATATTTTGTTATGGGTGCTGATAATTTTGATTATTTAGATAAATGGATAATGGCTGATAAGTTGATTGAAGAATTTAAATTTATTATTATTACTAGAAAAGGTTATGATGTAAGTGAACTTATCAAAGAAAAATATAATAACAATAAAGACAACTTTACTATATTAGAAATCGATTTTCCGATTTCAAGTACAGATTTTAGAGAAAATAAAAATAAAGAAATACTTTTAGATGAAGTGTATGAATATATCAAAATTAATGATTTATATGAGGTGAACGAAAATGTTTAAAAATTCATTTGTAAAATTAGCGTGTATTAATCCTGTTGTTGAAGTTGGCTTACCTTTAGAAAATGCCAAGGAAATTATTAATGCACTAAAAAAATCAAGAGCTAGTATTAATTTATTTCCTGAATTAGCTACAACAGGTTATACTTGTGGTGATTTATTTTATCATGATGGTTTAATTAAAGAAAATTATGAAGCTATTGATTATATAGTTAAAAATAATCCAAGTAAAGGAATTGTTGTTTTTGGTGCGCCACTTGAATTAGCTGGTTCTTTATTTAATTGTGCAATTGTTTTGAAAGAACATGAAATCTTAGGTGTTGTTCCTAAAAAACACTTACCTAACTATGGTGAATTCAGTGAAAAAAGATGGTTTCAACAAGGATTAGATACCACTGAAGATTCAATTGTTATTAATGGTGAAAGATACCCTTTTGGTAACATTGTTTTTAGTGATTATAAAAATAATTTATGTATTGGTATAGAAGTATGTGAAGATATGTGGTGTCCTATCACACCTGCATCATACTTATCATTATGCGGTGCTAATGTAATGTTAAATTTATCAAGTTCAAATGAATATTTTGGTAAAGATGAAACACGTAAAATTTGTGTTTTAGATAACTCAAGACGCAATTATGTAGTTTATGCTTATGCAGCAAGTGGAGTTACAGAAAGTACAGCTGAAACTGTCTTTGCTGGACATAATATTGTTGCTTCAAGTGGTACTTTATTAACAGATGATTTATCTTTTGATCCTGAAACACATATCGTTTATACTGATATCGATTTAGGAGAAATTAATTATATTCGTAGGAGTTCAACAAATCTTCATGTATCTTTACCAAATGATTATCGTTATTATAATGTAGAATTTTCATTAAATGAAACTAAATTTGAATTTGAAAATGAAATAGACCGTATGCCTTTTGTACCAGAAGGTGATATTGAAGTAAACTATAAAAAGATTGCTAATATTTTAGAGTATTCTTTATATAAACGCTTAAAACAAACTAAGGTTGAAACTTTATTAATTGGTGTATCAGGTGGGCTTGATTCAACACTTGCATTATTAATTGCGCATAGAACATTTACTTTATTAGGTTATGACCACCGAAATATTATTGGTGTTAGTATGCCTGGATTAGGAACTAGTGAAAGAACAAAAAATAACGCTAAAGAATTAATGGATAAATTAGGTATTACTTATTTAGAATTACCTATCTCAGATGAAGTGTTAGCTCATTTTAGATTAATTGAACATGATCCTAATGATACTGATATTACCTATGAAAATACACAAGCTCGTTATAGAACAATGGTTTTAATGAATATGGCTAATAAATATAACGGTATTGTATTAGGAACTGGTGATATGAGTGAACTAGCTTTAGGATGGTGTACTTATAATGGTGACCAAATGAGTATGTATGGAATTAATGCTGGTATGCCAAAAACAATGGTTAGATATATGACTTATGCATATGGATTATTTGATTTTGAATGTGTTAATGATATTTTAACTGATATTATTGATACTCCAATTTCTCCAGAATTAAAACCAAATCAAACTACAGAAGCTTCAGTTGGAAAATATGAAATAAATGACTTTATTTTATATCGCTATTTATTCTGTGGTGATTCAAACGAAAGAGCTGCTTGGTTATTATCAATTGCGTTTGAGATGGATTATAAAGAAGCAATTAGTTATGTAAATAATTTTACAAGACGTTTCTATACTCAACAATTTAAACGTTCAGCATTACCTGAAGGTCCAAAAGTATTAAGAATGAGTCTATCTCCAAGAAGTGAATTCAAAATTCCAAGTGATTTAAGTAGGAGATAATAATTATGAAAAAAAGAGTAATTTTAGGTTTATCAGGTGGAGTAGACAGTAGTGTTGCTGCTGTTAAACTATTAGAAGAAGGTTATGAAGTTATTGGTGTATTTATGCGTAACTGGGATAGTGCGACTAATAATGACTTCTTAGGAAATCCTGATTTTAATAGTGATGTCTGTCCACAAGAAAAAGATTATCAAGACGCTATGAAAGTGGCAGAAAAATTAGGAATTGAATTAAAAAGAGTAGATTTTATTGAAGAGTACTGGGAATATGTATTTAAATATTTCTTAGCTGAATATGCAGCTGGTAGAACTCCTAATCCTGATTTAATGTGTAATAAAGAAATTAAATTTAAAGCATTCCTAGACTATGCAAATAGCCTAAATGCTGACTATATTGCAATGGGGCATTATGCAAGAAGTGTTCATGATCCTGTTAAAGGCTCTTATTTATTAAGAGGCCTAGATAATAATAAAGACCAAACATATTTCTTAGCTTTATTATCTCAAAAACAAATTGAAAAAGCATTATTTCCAATAGGAGAAATGCAAAAGAAAGAAGTTAGAGAAGTAGCAGTTAAATATGATTTAGCTACAGCTACTAAAAAAGACTCAACAGGAATTTGTTTTATTGGTGAAAGAAGATTCCATCAATTCTTACAAAACTACCTACCAGCAAAACCTGGTAAAATGGTTAGATTAAATGGTGAAGTAATCGGAAATCATGATGGACTTATGTATTATACTATTGGTCAACGTAAAGGATTAGGTATCGGAGGAATCCAAGGCTACTCAACAGATCCATGGTTTGTTGTAGGTAAAGATTTAGAACATAACCTTCTTTATGTAGAACAAGGTATTGATAATGAATATTTATATAGTGATTTCTGTATCGTTAAAGATTTAAACTGGATAAATGAAATTCCTGTAGTTGGAAAAGAATATCAAGCTAAATTTAGATACCGTGAAAAAGATAACAGTGTAGTTATTACTTTATTAGAAGATAACTTAATGCATGTTAAATTTAATGCACCTGTTAGAGCTGTAACACCTGGACAAGCTTGTGTTATATATGACGGAGAAATTTGTATGGGTGGCGGAATTATAAATGAAGTATTCCGTAACGGCGAAAAAAGAAAATATTAATAAAAGTAAGTGATTATAATGAAAATAAAAAATAGTTTATATGCAAAATTAGAAATTGCAATTATATTTGGATTTTTCGGCTTGGTTTTTACTGTTGTTTCAGCTTTTTTAGGTATAAATGATTATGCAAAAAGAAATGCTTGGATTGAATCGGAAGGATATATTTCAGTTGTTAATCATTCTGCTGAAAGAAAAGAATTTACATATAGTTATAATGGCGTAACATATAATGTCAAATCAAATAGTTATTCATCTTTTGATGATGTTGGAGATTTAATTGTAATTTATATAAATCCAAATAATCCAAGTGAAGTATATGAAGCTAATACATCTTTTGTTTTTATCATATTTTTAATTATTGGGGCTCCATTTTTAATTGTTGGTATCATTTTTTTGATTAAACATTTTAAATTTATGAAGATTAGAAAAATATGTTTAAATGAAGGAGGTCCAAAAAGAGTTAAAGTATTACGATTTGTGGAGACTAAGTTTCATTACAATAGAAGACCTTATTATGTAATGATTGTAAATTATCAAGGAAATGAATATAAAAGTAGTATGTTTTTACAGCCATATAAAACTGATATTTATGCAACAGGAGCGATTGTTGATTTTTACTATGTAAATGAAGATACATATTATATAGATCTAGATACATTTAGATATAAAAATATTGATGAAGATTTTTAAAAAAGGTGATTAGTTTGGAAGTTAAACTTATTGGTGAAGTATATAAATATATTTATGAAAATAGCGATAATAATTATCGCATTTTTTTACTTGCCGATAAATCGAGAAATTACTACACTTTAAGTGGTTATATTCCAAGACTAAGAGAAGAATTGACATATGAATTTATAACTGAAGAAGTTAAACATCCAAAATATGGATTACAATATAAAATTATCTTTTATGAGAATGTTGTTGATACATCTAAAGAAGGGGTAGTTGCTTATTTATCAAGTTCACTATTTCCTGGTGTGGGATTAATTTGTGCTGAAAAAATCTTTAATTCTTTAGGCGAAAATGCCCTTGAAATTATTGAAAATAATCCTAGTGTTTTAGATGATATTAAAGGTGTAACTAAAAATCAAAAACAAACAATTTATACAAAAATAATTGAAAATAGATTAGTAGATAAAATATTTGTTAAACTTTATCAAATAGGCTTAACTAGTAAAATGGTTATGAAATTATATGAAAAATATGGTTTAGATACTCTTGAAATCATTGAAGAAAATCCATATAAATTAATATATGAACTAGAAGGTTTTGGATTTAAGAAAGCTGATGAAATGGCAATGAAATTAGGCTTTCCATTTGATCATAAAGAACGTTTAAAAGCTTTAATAGTTTTTACGCTTAATAATATTTGTAATCAGTATGGACTAACTTATTTAACAGTTAATCAATTACTTACTACAGCATATAATTATGCCTTAACTAAGACAAATTTAAGTGTTGATGATTTAGTTATTTATCTTAATGAAGCTGTATATGATAATAGATTAACATTGGAAGAAGATAGAGTCTATATTCCAGCAATTTATTCATCAGAAGTTAGAATAAGCAAAAAAATTAATGATGTTTTATCAATGCCTAAAACAAAAATTAAAGAAGATAAACTAAAGACATTACTAAATGATTTTGAACGTATAAATGGTATTAATTTATCAACTGAACAAAAGGATGCAATTTATAAAGCATTAACTAATAAAGTAAGTATTGTAACAGGTGGTCCTGGGACTGGAAAGACAACAATTATAAAAGCAATAGTTCAACTTTATTCAGCACTAAATGGGTTCTCACCTTATGATGATGAAGCAATAGGCAAAATTTTATTATGTGCTCCTACTGGTAAAGCTAGTAAAAGAATTACTGAACAAACAATTTTTAGAGCTAGTACAATTCATAAAGCTTTAGGTTATAATTTTGAAAATGAGTTTATTTATGATAGTGGAAATTTATTACCACATCGCTTAATTGTTATTGATGAAGTGAGTATGATTGATACTATTTTAGCAGCTCATTTATTAGACGCGATTAGTATTAATTCAACTATTGTTTTTGTAGGTGATGCATTCCAATTACCATCTATTGCACCTGGTGCATTTTTAGAAGACTTAATTAATAGTAAAGTGATCCCAACAACATATCTTAAAACAATTTACCGTCAAGGAGAAGCATCTAATATTGTTAGACTTGCTGAAATGGTAAAGACGGGTAATGTTGATTATAAAATCTTTAATAGTGATAATGATTTAGTCTATATTCCATCAAATCCTGCAGACTTATTAGATAAGGTAAATAATTTAATTGAGATTCATTTAAATTATGGTTATAACTTGGAAGAAGATATCCAAGTACTCGCTCCGATGTATAAAGGATTATGCGGGATAGATGCATTAAATAAAAGTATTTCTGATAATTTTAACAGAACATACTCTTACACTGTTAATTCAAAAGAAAAAGTGTTTAAAGAATATGATAAAGTTATTCAACTAGTTAATTCAAGTGAATTACAAATTATGAATGGTGATATTGGTATTATTACTAATCAAGCATTTACATTAGCAGAAGGAAAAGAAAAAGTCACATTTAATGTTGATTTTACAGAAGTGAATGTTAAATTAGAACAAAAAGATTTTGAAAATTTAAATTTAGCTTACACCATTAGTATACATAAATCACAAGGTTCAGGTGCGACACGTTCCATAATGAAAAGTTATGGCACTTGTTAATTAAAGTAAAAGTTAATAAGGAGAACTCTTAATTCGAGAAATTAAATGATAGGGCCTTCACCAGATGAAGGACAACCCCCCTTGAAGGATTTCCTCTAATACTTCGGCTAGCATAATAATACGAAAGTACATATGTTAGAAGCCCGAGGAAGTCGGCAGAAAGAGTACCTAAGTTATATAGCCCATTAGTAAGGATTGGTTCAAAAGCGACTAGAGTCCGCCTGTTTTGAAAATGGATGAAAGTAATATGGGAAATGATATGCCGGGAGTCTATAAATCTTCTATGGTTAGAATGGTATGGGATAAAGTACTGACGAATCTGCGAATGTACGGGTCTAAACTGATGATACGTGGAAACACGGAGATGCTCCTCAGAGAGACGCTGGTGAGGTAAAGTAAAAATCGCGAACTATGAAATACCTTATACACGGTAGGCGTGTATAAATCCAGCAGGCTTATAGCAGAGACCTAAGGAAGAATATGTAAAGATAGAATTAAGGGAACGTGGAAAGGTACGAGATAAACTTTATGTTTAGTTTTGACGAAGAATAATAAGCAAATTAACTCGTGCTGAAAAGTAGTGGTCGAACTAATGATATCCTTTGTAATGAAGGAAGTAGGAATGGCCACAAGTCGTTGGGAAATATATTGCTAAACTATGTTTAACATAGGGTGTGAGTAGGCCAAAAAGAGGCATCGCACTAGTATAAATATAGTGAGGTGATGTTCCTATGTATCAGAAGGAATACTTAGTTAAAGGGACAAGACTTTCTACTGAAGAGGTTTTACATAATAAGTTCACTAAAACTAAGATAAATAAATTAAGATATGCTGAATATTATGGTCAGCAAGAGATATTTGATAAATTATATAAAGATAGCAAAGATGGATTAAATTTCACTAAACTTATGAAACTTATAACTTCAGACAACAATATCTTAATGGCTTATAGGTCTATTAAAAGGAATAAAGGTAGTAATACTCCTGGTACCGATGGACTAACAATCAAAGATATTGAAAAATTGGAACCTGAGGCAGTTTGTATCAAAGTCAGAAATATACTTATGAATTATCAACCTAGAACAGTTAGAAGGAAGGATATCCCTAAACCAAACGGTAAAACAAGACCATTGGGTATTCCTTGCATATGGGATAGGTTAATTCAACAATGTATTTTGCAAATACTTGAACCAATTTGTGAGGCAAAATTTTTCAATGGAAGTTTTGGATTCAGACCGATTAGGTCTTGTGAAAATGCTATGAATGAAGTTTATAGATATGTCCAAAGGTCTCATCTATACTACATGATTGAAGTTGACATCAAAAGTTTCTTCGACCATGTTAATCATTCAAAATTAATTCAACAAATGTGGAATTTAGGTATTCAAGATAAGCAATTGATATGTATCATTAAAAAAATTCTTAAGGCGAAAATTCAAATGCCTGGTGGTGAAATAGTGACGCCAACTGAAGGGACTCCTCAGGGTGGAATAATTTCTCCATTGTTGGCTAATATCGTATTAAATGAATTTGATTGGCATATGGAAAGTCAATGGGGTGAAAATCCGCTTGCATATAAATGGAAGGGTGGAGTTGCACCTAATGGTACTTTCTCAAAAGGTAGTTCATTCCGTGAAATGAGAAAAACAAACCTTAAAGAATTACACATTGTTAGATATGCTGATGATATTAGAATATTATGTGCAAATCGAAAAGATGCAGAGAAAATAAAACATTCTGTAATTAATTGGCTTAACACAAGATTACACTTAGAGGTTTCAAAAGAAAAAACTAGGATTGTAAACTTGAAAAAACAATCTGGTGAATTTCTCGGTCTTAAAATAAGAACAAAGAAGAAAAGTGGAAAATATGTTATTGTCTCACATATGTGTGACAAAGCAATCGAAAGAACCAAAGATGCTATTAAAGAACAAGTTAAAAATATACAAAGAGCAGGCAATAAAAGTAATATACAAACACAAATTAGTAAATATAATTCACTTGTAAGAGGAATTCATAACTACTACTCTATGGCAACTGATATTACAGAAGATTGTCAAAATATTCATAATTCTACATATAAAATGCTCTATAATAGGCTTAAACCTAAAATATGTCCAATGCCTAGGAATACTGCAGATTATAAAGTGTATGGAAAATGTAAGCGAAACATGAAAGTGGTTGACTTTACTCTACTCCCTATATCTTATTGCAGTCATAGAGAGACCACCGGTAATAAAAGAAGTGTAAATATATACACGCCAGAAGGTAGAGAGTTTAGACACAAGGAATTGATGACTCATAATAAACACCTAATGGAAGAAATGGTCAAAAATCCAATTACAACTGCAACAGTAGAATTTAATGATAATAGAATCTCTTTATTTAGTGCACAAAATGGAAAATGTGCTATTACTGGATTAGAATTTTTATCAGTTGATGAAATTCATTGTCACCATAAACTGCCAAAACATTGTGGTGGTACAGATAGATACACTAATTTAGTTTTGGTTGTTAAAGAAGCACATATTTTAATTCACGCAACTAAACAGGAGACTATTAAAAAATATCTCAATATTTTGAACTTGAAACAAACTCAAATTGAAAAACTTAACAATTTTAGAAAAATGGCTGGACTTGAATTAATTTAATTCAAATCTGCTATACGGAAAATCTGATATACATAGTTAAAGCAATACATTCATTCAACGAGGGAACGCCGTATGAGGTGAAAGTCTCACGTACGGTGTGGAGCGGGGGAAAATCCAGAGATTATTTCAAAGGATTACCTATCGCTATAATATCGTATGGTAATCTTACCAATGTTTAAATCTTATAGTATTATGTTAAAACGAAAACTTATCTATACCGCTATTACAAGAGCTAAAGAAAAGTTAATTATTGTTGGTGATATTGATGCTTTTTATCAAGGTTTATATGAAATTGAAAAAAATCGTCAAACATCCCTTGCAGAAAAAATTTCAAATAATGCTCCTATTATAAAGATAGATAAAAAGAAGATTAATGATCCTGAAATTCCTTTTGATGAGTTTGGAGAAATTAACATGGAAGGCATTACTCCATATAGTTTTATGTAACTATAAGAAAAAATTTATTATTTTATAAAAATTATAAAATATTTTTAAAGTGTTGAAATGAAGAAAACTTTGTGATAATATACATAAGGGCTAAAGATAGTACTAGTACTATTTAAAAGCCAAATAGATTATAAAAGTACTTATATCTAGTCCCTTTAGACTAGATATTTTTTTTAATATTTTATAGGAGGTATTATCATGAAAGGTTTATTAACATTAAAATCATTATCAAATGAACAAATACATGACATTCTTACCTATGCTATTTCACTTAAAGAAGGGTTAGAAGTTTCTTATGAAGGTAAGAAATTTTCAACTCTTTTTTTTGAAAATTCTACTCGTACACACTATTCATTTGTAGCTGCGATGATGAATTTAGGCATTAAAGTAATTGATGTTAATGTGACAGGTTCTAGTGTAAATAAAGGTGAATCTTTATATGACACTGTAAAAACATTTGAAGCATTAGGAGTTGATGGTGTCGTAATTCGCCACTCTCAAGATGAATATTTTAAAGAATTAGAAGGTATTAATATTCCAATCTTTAATGGTGGAGATGGTAAAACAAATCATCCAACTCAATCATTATTAGACTTAATGACTATTTATGAAGAATATGGACATTTCGAAGGATTGAAATGTTGCATTATTGGTGATATTAGTCATTCAAGAGTTGCTCATACAAATATTACTGTAATGAAGCAATTAGGAATGGATGTTTATGTAAGTGGACCAGAAGAATTTAATGATAATAGTGCACCTTATTTAACAATAGATGAAGCTATTAAAACTTGTGATGTAATTATGTTATTACGTGTTCAATTTGAACGTCACAGTGAAAATATGAGTATGACTAACGAAGAATATCATAAAGAATTTGGATTAACTTTAGAAAGAGTTAATATGATGAAAGATAACGCAATTATCATGCATCCAGCTCCAGTAAACCGTGGTGTTGAAATTGCTAGTGATGTTGTTGAGTGTGAAAAATCACGAATATTCAAACAAATGACTAATGGTGTATATGTTCGTATGGCAGTTATCTCAATGGTATTGGATGGTAAGTTATGATTTTAAAAGGCGGATTAATTGTAATTAATAATGAATTAGTTAAAAAAGATATCTTAGTAACTGATGGAAATATAACTTCAATTTTAGATAATATCGATGGAGAAGATGTTATCGATGTTTCTAATTTGTTAGTTATGCCAGGTGCAGTTGATGTTCATGTACATTTACGTGAACCAGGATATACTCATAAAGAGAGAATTAAAACAGGTACATTAAGTAGTGCAAAGGGTGGAGTTACAACAGTTATGGCAATGCCTAACTTAAATCCAACTCCTCATAATTTAGAAAACTTAATGATTGAAAAAGAAATAATTAAAAAGGATGCATTAGTAAATGTTTATCCTTATGCGGCTGTAAGCTGTAGTCAAAAAGGTATCAAGATTGCAGATTTAGATGAGTTATGCAAACATGTTTACGCTATTACAGATGATGGTGTAGGTGTAAATAATATTGATATCTTAGTAGAAGCAATGCAGTATGCGAAAAAATATGATATTGTAATGGCTTCTCATGCTGAAGATATAATTGATTCAAAACTACCTCAAGGTGAATATGTAGCAGTTAGACGTGAAATTGAATATGCTAAAAAGTTTGGTTGTAAATATCATTTCTGTCACTTATCTACTAAAGAGAGTTTTGAAGCAGTTAAAAAAGCACAAATGGAAGGATATACAAATATTACTTGTGAAGTAAGTCCTCATCATTTATTCTTAAATTTAAGTATGATTAAAGATGGAAACTGGAAAATGAATCCACCTTTAAGAGAAGAAGATGACAGATTAGCTACAGTTAAAGCCTTGTTAGAAGGTGTTGCTACTGTTATCGCATCAGATCACGCTCCTCATACAGAAGAAGAAAAGAGTAGGGAATATAGTTTATGTCCAAATGGTATTATTGGACTTGAAACTATGATACCTTTAGTTTATACAAATTTAGTTAAAACAGGATTAGCGACTTATTCTGATATGTTAGACTGGTTAGTTTATAATCCAATTAAAATTTTCAATTTACCACAAAGAAAATTAGAAGTTGGTTATCCTGCGGATTTAGTAGTTATTGATATAAATAATGAAAGAGAATACACTAAAGAAGAAATTTTATCAATGGGTAAAAATACTCCATTTATCGGAATGAAATTAACAGGTTTTCCTAAATTAACAATGGTAAATGGTAAGATAGTTTGGCAAGAATAATTTAAGGAGATGACGTTTATGCCAAAAAGAAAAGATTTAAAGAAAATAATGGTTATTGGATCTGGTCCAATTGTAATCGGACAAGCTGCTGAGTTTGACTATGCTGGTACACAAGCTTGTCTTGCTTTAAAGGAAGAAGGATATGAAGTTATTTTATTAAACTCAAATCCAGCTACAATCATGACAGATACAAAAATTGCTCATAAGGTTTATATGGAACCACTTGACTTAGAACATGTTGCTAAAATCTTACGTTATGAACGTCCTGATGGCTTAATTTGTTCAATGGGTGGACAAACAGGCTTAAATTTAGGGATGCAACTTCATAACAAAGGTATTTTAGAAGAATGTCAAGTTGAGTTATTAGGAACATCTTTTGATGCAATTGACCGTGCAGAAGATAGAGAATTATTTAAAGAATTATGTGAAAAAATCTCTGAACCAATTATTGAATCAGTAATCGCTACTACAATTGATGAAATTGTTAAAGCAGCCGATGAAATTGGTTATCCTGTAATTTTGCGTCCAGCATTCACATTAGGTGGTACTGGTGGGGGATTCGCTGATAATTTAGAAGAATTATTACCACTAGCTAAAAATGCTTTAAAATTATCTCCTGTTTCACAAGTTTTAGTTGAAAAAAGTGTAAAAGGTTATAAAGAAATCGAGTTTGAAGTTGTTAGAGACTCTAACGATACTGCAATCGCAATTTGTAGTATGGAAAATATTGACCCAGTAGGAATTCATACAGGTGACTCAATTGTAGTTGCTCCAGCTCTAACTTTAAATGATAGTGATTTCAAAATGCTTAAAGATTCAGCTTTAAGAATTATTCGTGAATTAGGAATTGAAGGTGGATGTAACGTTCAATATGCCCTAGATCCAAACTCTAGTAAATACTATGTAATTGAAGTTAACCCTCGTGTTTCACGTTCAAGTGCTCTTGCTAGTAAAGCAAGTGGTTACCCAATCGCAAGAGTAAATGCTAAAATTGCTTGTGGTTTAACTTTAGATGAAATAATGGTAGCTAATGAATTAGCTTCAAGTGAACCAGTCTTAAATTATTTAGTATGTAAATTACCAAGATTCCCATTTGATAAATTTGTTGATGCTAGTAGAACTTTATCAACACAAATGAAAGCAACCGGTGAAGTAATGAGTATCGGTAAGAGTGTTGAAGAAGTACTTTTAAAAGGTATTAGATCTTTAGAAAATAGAGTTGACCATATCGAGTTAGCATCACTTAAAAATAAAACTAAAGAAGAATTAATTGATTTAATTAAAGCTAGTACAGATGAACGTATTTATCAAATTGCAGAGGCTTTAAGAATTGGTGTAAGTATTGAAGAATTATATAGTATTACAAAAATTGAAAGATTCTTCTTAGAAAAGATTAATAATATTGTTTTACTTGAAGAAGAAGTTAGAAATAATCCATATAATATCGAAGTATTTAAAAAAGCAAAAACAATGGGATTTGCCGATAGTTACATCGCTAAATTATATGGAGTAAATGAAATTGATATTTATAACTTTAGAAAAGAAAATAATATCTACCCAGCTTATAAAATGATTGATACTACAAAAAATCAATCATCACCTTATATTCCATGTTTTTATTCAACATATGATGCTAAAAATGATTCAGTTGTAACTAATAAAGATAAGATTATTGTTTTAGGTAGTGGGCCTATTCGTATTGGACAAGGTGTAGAGTTTGACTATACAACAGTACATGCTATTTGGTCAATTATTGAAGCTGGTTATGAAGCAATTATTATTAATAACAACCCTGAAACAGTATCAACTGACTATACAATTAGTGATAAATTATATTTTGAACCATTAACATTTGAAGATGTAATGAATGTTATTGACTTAGAAAAACCATTAGGTGTAGTAGTTGCATTAGGTGGTCAAACAGCTATTAACTTAGCTAGTAGATTAGCAAAAGTTGGAATTAAAATCTTTGGTTCATCAAGCGAAAGTATTGATTTAGCAGAAGATAGAGAATTATTTGAAAAAGCTATGGAAGAAATCAATATTCCAATGCCTAAAGGATTTGGTGTATTTAGCGTAGAAGAAGCTATTAATGCCGCTAACGAAATCGGATATCCTGTCTTAGTTCGTCCATCATTTGTATTAGGTGGAAGAATGATGCATATTGTCTATGATGAACAAACTCTAAGAGAAAAAGTTAAAGAAGCTATTGAGTTTAATAGTAAACATCCTGTATTAGTAGATAAATATATCGTAGGTCAAGAAAGTGAAGTTGACGCTATTTGTGATGGCTTAGATGTATTTATCCCAGGTATTATGGAACACATTGAAAGAACTGGTGTTCATAGTGGTGACTCAATGAGTGTTTATCCTCCTTATTCATTAAGCGATAAAGTTAGGCAAACTATTGTCGATTACACTACAAGAATCGGTTTAAAATTAAATATGATTGGTTTATTTAATATCCAATTTATTGTAGATAATGACGATAATGTATATATTATTGAAGTAAATCCACGTTCTAGTAGAACTGTACCATTTATTTCAAAAGCAACTAATACTCCAGTTGCTAATATCGCAACTAAAGTAATGTTAGGTGCTAAATTAAAAGATTTAGGTTATGTTGGACTTCATCCAAATCGTGCTAGATGGTATGTAAAATCTCCTACATTCTCATTTAGTAAAATTACTGGAATGGATGTTGTATTATCACCAGAAATGAAATCAACAGGTGAAGCAATTGGATATGATTATTCATTAAACCGTGCTTTATATAAATCTTTAAGAGCTAGTGGTATTAAAGTAGCTAACTATGGAACTATTTTTGCGACAATCGCTGATAAAGATAAAGAAAAAGCTCTTCCTTTAATTAGAAGATTCTATAACTTAGGATTTAACATTGAAGCTACAAGTGGAACTGCTAAATTCTTAAAATCAAATGGAATTAAAACAAGAGTTAAACGCAAAATTAGTGAAGGAAGCGAAGAAATCTTAGATTCAATTCGTAAAGGTTACGTAACATATGTAATTAATACTCAAGATGATAGAGATTCAAACTTCTTAGATGGTAAATTAATTCGTCGCTGCGCTATTGATAATAACGTTTATGTATTTACTTGCTTAGATACAGTAAATGTATTATTAGACGTATTAGAAGAAATAACAATGAAAATTTCACTTATTAATGAAGAATAGGAGAAATTATTATGCAAAATGTTATTTTAGAAATTGTTGAAAATACTAAAGTTTCCCTAGATGTATACTTAATGCGTCTTAAGGGAGACTTAAGTAGTATAAAAAATAGTGGAGAATTTGTTGAAATTAAATTAGATGGCTATTATTTACGTAGACCAATAAGTGTATGTGAATTTAGTGAAAATGAACTAACTATTTTATATAAAGTATTAGGTCATGGAACACTAGATATGACTAATTATGAAGTAGGAAAGAAATTAGATGTATTAGTTGGTTTAGGAAATGGATTTGACATTACTAAATCAAAACAACCATTACTAGTAGCTGGTGGAATTGGGATTGCTCCTTTAATTGGATTGGCTAAACGTTTTAATAATTTAGGTATTAAACCTACTTTAGTTTACGGTGCGGCTAAAGAAAGTGATCTAGTTTTATTAGAAGAATTAAAAAAATATACAACACTTTATATTACTACAGATGATGGAAGTTTAGGTTTTAAAGGAAATCCTGTAACATTCTTAAAAGAAAATGATATTAAATATGACTATTATTACTCTTGTGGACCACAAGTAATGTTAAAGTATTTAGCATTATATGATTCTAATGGTTGTGTATCGTTAGAAGCAAGAATGGGTTGTGGCTTTGGTGCTTGTATGGGTTGTAGTATAAAAACTTTAAATGGTACAAAAAGAGTATGTAAAGAAGGACCTGTATTTGAAGCAAGTGAGGTGATTTTCTAATGAGAACTAAAATTAACTTTTTAGGTCATGAATTTAAAAATCCAATTATTCCAGCTTCAGGTACATTTGGATTTGGATATGAATTTAGTGATTTATATGACATTAATATTTTAGGTAGTATTTCTTTAAAAGGTACTACTTTAGAACCTCGTTATGGAAATCCCCTACCTAGAATTGCAGAATGTCCTAGTGGATTAATAAATGCAATTGGATTACAAAATCCAGGAGTAGACGCGGTAATAAGTCATGAAATTCCTAAATTAAGCGAAGTTTATGATGATTTAGTTATCGCTAATGTTGGTGGACATAGTATTTATGAATACGTTGAAACAGTTAAAAAATTCAATGATTGTGACAAAGTATTTGCGATTGAGTTAAATATATCATGTCCTAATGTTAGTGGTGGTGGTATGGCTTTTGGTACTGATAAAGATGTTGCTAAAGAATTAGTAGCTGAGGTTAGGAAAGTATGTAAGAAACCATTAATTGTAAAATTAAGTCCTAATGTTACTGATATTGTAAGTATTGCAAAAGCAGTTGAAGAAGCTGGAGCTGATGCAGTTAGTTTAGTTAATACAATGTTAGGGATGAGAATCAATCTTAAAACAGGAGAACCAATTATATCTATTAAAAAAGGTGGATATAGTGGGCCTGGTATTTTCCCAGTAGCGTTAAGAATGGTTTATGATGTAAGTCATGCTGTAAGTATTCCTGTTATCGGAATGGGTGGAGTTAGTAATGCATATGAAGTTTTAGAAATGATGTATGCAGGAGCTTCACTTGTAATGATTGGCGCAGAAAATTTAGTAAATCCATATGCTTGTAAAGATATTATTGATAATTTAGAACGTGTTATGGATGAATATAAAATTGAAAAATTAAGTGATATTATCGGGAGGACAAAATAATGAGAGATGTAATTATTGCTTGTGATTTTAAAAGCAAAACTGAATTATTTGAATTTTTAAAACCATTTGAAGGTTTAAATCCATTTTTAAAAATCGGTATGGAAATTTTTTATAAAGAAGGACCACAATTAGTTAAAGAATTAAAAGAAATGGGATGCAAAATCTTCTTAGATTTAAAATTACACGATATTCCTAATACAGTAGAAAAAGCAATGCGTAATTTAGGTGAATTAGGTGTTGAAATTACAAACTGTCATGCAGCTGGTGGTATTACTATGATGGCGGCTGCAAGACGTGGTTTAGACGCAACAGAGGCTGGTAAAAAGACACAATTAATTGCGGTTACTCAATTAACTAGTATTTCACAAGAAGTATTAGAGAATGAATTATTAATTGAAAAACCATTACCAGAAGTAGTTAAAACTTATGCTTTAAATGCAAAAAGTGCAGGACTTGATGGTGTAGTTTGTTCACCACTAGAAGCTCCTATTATTGCTGAATTAGGTTTAATCAGTGTTACACCTGGTATTAGATTTGCTGATGATAGTAAAAATGACCAAAAACGTGTTGCAACACCTGCTTATGCACGTGAATTAGGTTCAACATATATTGTAGTAGGACGTAGTATTACTGCCGCAGCTGACCCAGTTAGCGCTTATAAAAGATGTGTAGAGGAGTTTTGTTAATTATGGAAAAAATTATTGCAAAAGAATTATTAAAAATTAAAGCTGTTTTCTTAAGACCAAATGAACCATTCACATGGGCAAGTGGTATTAAATCACCAATTTACTGTGATAACCGCTTAACTTTATCTTATGTTGATACACGTAAAAAAGTTGAAGAAGGTTTAGCACAAATTATTAAAACATATTATCCTACATGTGAAGTTGTAATGGGTACAAGTACTGCAGGTATTGCTCATGCAGCATATGTATCTGATATTTTAGGTTTACCTATGGGTTATGTTCGTGGTGGAGCAAAAGACCATGGTAGAGGAAATCAAATTGAAGGTGTTGTTCCTGTAGGAAAAGATGTAGTAGTTATTGAAGACTTAATTTCTACAGCTGGATCAAGTATCGAAGTAGTAGAAGTATTACGTGAAGCTGGATGCAATGTTTTAGGTATCGCATCAATTTTCACATATAACTTACAAAAAGGTTTAGATCGTTTAGCTGCAGCTAATGTAATTAATCATTCTTTATCTAACTTTAATGTATTAGCTGAAGTAGCAAAAGAAGAAAATTATATTTCTGAATCAGATTTAGCAAAAGTATTAAAATTCCAAAAAAATCCAAGTGACGCAAGCTGGATGGAATAATATATTTTGTCGACAAGGCTACCATAAAGGTAGCTTTTTATTTTATTCTTTAATAAACGACATTTTAGGATTATAATCAAATTAAGGGAGTGGTATTATGTTTAAGAGATTTTTCTATCAATATACTTGTTTAATTTATTCAATAGTACAATTTATATTTTTTCTAGGAATGATTATTGGAATAATTGAAAGTGCTGCGTATGATCAAGAACTTGGTGATTATACGAACACTATTACTTTATCAATTATAACGGTATTAATACTATTCATATCTGCTATTATAGATAAATTACTTAGAGGAATTAAAAATGAAGGATTTTGGAGTGATTGTTTAATATTAACATTAGTAGCTCCATTTAGACTTATTTGCCAAATAATTACTATCATAAGAGTTCATATTGCGATGAGTTATGGGAATAATTCATTTGGTATGAGAGGAAATAATAGTTGTGTACTTTCTAAATATATTTATTATTATTTCTTTAATGCGGAACATGAAAATCCTCATAGTGGAGAAGAAAGAAGATTTGAAACAAAACGTGGAAAACAAAAACGCATCAAGAAAGCGGCTGAAAGACAAGCAGTTTATAATGAAATTATTGGAAGAATGGACCGCGAAATAGAAGAAGCTGAATATTTCCTAAGAGTTAATAGCCGAAATGATGGTAGATATAATGTCAACATTATTCCATTATGCAGTATCGATAATGAAAGCCTATCAACATTTAGTGTTCAAAATAATTCATATAATGGTCAAAGATATATAAATGAATTATATGTAAATGGTAAGAAAATTATATATGATATGAGTTTTGATAATACAATTTCTCTATCATTAAAACCAGGTTATTATGATTTTAAAGTTAGAGTAAAAGGAACTATTAAAGCAACAGGATTCGCAAGTTCTGAAGGTAATGTTAATAGAACATTTGAACTAAAGAATGTATATGTAGGCGATAATGATGTGTATTTATGTCTATGTTTAATATATGGCTCTGTTGTAACTAGATATACAGAAAAATATACAGGAAAATTTGTTAGAGATGAATTTGATCATTTTAAGAAAGAACATCAATTTTTACAAGTATCATTAGATGCATTAAATTCAGTTTGTGACTATTGGAAAGCATATAAATTAGATATTGATCAAGTCTATTCACAATATGCAATTAGTAAAAAAAGATAAATTATATAATTAGACGATGTTTTTTATATCTTCTAGCAATTTCTCCCATTATTTCTTCACTGTAATTAAATTTTAATGCTATACGTGTCAAAGAAATATCATCATCAATCATTTTTGCTATTTCTATAATATCTTGTTCTTTTAATCGCATAATAAAAACCCCTAAAGTATTTCTAGATTTCTCTAGTCCAACTTTAGTGGTTCACTTCATTTTTACATCGCTTTTATTTTAAAATAAAATTTATGACATATTTCTATTTTCCTTGTATTGACAAAAATGAACCGGGGGGGGGTATAATTTATTTAAATAATGGGTAGTGTCAAATAATTTATGAAAAATTGAAATTTGATACTATTAAAAAATCATCCAAATAATAATGGATGAAAAGTTAATGATCTTTGACAAAAAAGATTAACCTAAAAAAACCTCATCGAGGCTTAATTAGGTTAGGA
>JBGVOE010000003.1:0-6233 GCA_045126355.1 Anaeroplasmataceae bacterium
ACACCATTATCAAATGTATGTTTTCCAGTTGGATCGATTGTTTCAACTTTTAATACTTCGCCACATGTTAAACATTTATAAGTTTTATAACCAGGAGTTCCACAAGTTGGTTGAGTAGTAATAGTACCTTCATCAGAAGTATGACCTAAAGCAGGAACAATATTTGCAACATAACTATCACTACAAGCACTACATGTATAAGTTGTATAACCATCTTTTGTACAAGTTGCAGGAGTTACTACTGCTTCATATTTATGACCTAATGCAGCAATATCTTCTGTATAAGAATCACCACAGTTACTACATGTGTATGTTCTTAAACCAGCTTCTGTACAAGTTGGAGCTTGTGTAATCTTTTCATCGTATTTATGTGTTAAATGATGAACTACTACGATATATGTATAAACATTACCATCAACTGTAGCATGATATACATCATAACCATCTTCTGTACATGTTGGAGCTTTACTTGCAGCTTCATCTTTTACTAAATTTTCAGGATCAATTACAAATCCACTTGTTGTTGAATATCCGCATCGATTACATATATGAGTATATGAACCAACTTCATCACCTTCTGTAGGAAGTTTATCAACACTTACAGTAAAGTCATGACCTAATGCGTCAACATATGAATTAGAATCAATTTCTTCATGTGCGCACACGTTACATATATTAATTGTATATCCACGTGCAATACATGTTGGAGCAATAATTTTATAATTATCAGTATAATCATGTTCGATAATATCGATACTTTCTTGTTTAGTTTCACCACATACGCTACATGTGAATTCTAAGATACCTTCTTCTGCACAAGTTGGGCTCTTTGTTACAACACCTTGATCCCAAGAATGTCCTAATGCTGGAAGTGTTTCAACTTCAACATAATCACAATCAACACATTTGTGTACTTTTTCACCAGTTTCAGTACAAGTTGGTTTCTTTGTAATAATTCCTACTTCATCTAAGTGATGTCCTAATGGATCAACTAAATCAGTAACATATGAATCACCACAAATAGTACATGTATAAGTAGTATATCCACCTTCTGTACATGTTGGAGGAGTTACTACAGCAACATAATCATGTTTTAATGCAGGAATTACAAATTCTTCAGGATAATCTTCAGTATAAATTGTACCTTCGAATTCAACAGAAGCTCTATAGATGAATGAACCATCTTTATCATAAGTTGCTTCAGTAATTACAACTTCACTAACTGTAGCAGCTACTGTATTTGTATGATCGCTATCATATAAACAAGTAAATGTTGCAGATGGACAAGATGTACCATTCCAGTTAAATACTGGTTTACCATATAAGTGACCATGAGCATTAGTAAAGTCATCTTTATATGATGCATTTTCACATACTGTACAAACATATAATGTATAACCGGCTTCTGTACAATTAGGTTTTACAGTTTCTACAGCAGCATAAATATGATCTGCAATTTCATGAGTATATTGTACTTCAACTAATTGATATAATTCTTTATAACCAAATACATAAACTTTATATGTATCTTTTTCAACTAATTTTTCACCATTAACTTCTAATGAATTAATAGTTAATGAATTTAATAATTCTTCAACTTTACTGTATAAAGCATCATATTGAGATTTGTTAATAGAAGTTTTTAATTCATTTAATCTTGCTAATAATTGTGCTTTAACTTCACTAACACTACCAGTTAATGTTTCATTTAACCAATCACTTGAAACATAAACTTTTGCATTATTGTTAGAGTCAACAACAACTGTAACACTATTAAATCCTTCTGTTAAGATAGCATCTTTGAAATGTTCATTACCATCATAACAATCTACTACATCACTATCATCAACATCGGCAACTCTTTCAGTAATCGTTAATGTAATAATTTTATAACCAAAGTATTGTGCTGCATCACCATCTTTTTCAGCATAAACAGCTACAACAGTATATTCACCTGGTAAAGTTGGAGCATTAAATGAAGCATTACCATCTTTATCCATATAAACTACTTTTAATGTACCAGCTTTTGCTAAGTTACCATCAGAGTATTTAGCAACAACTTTTAATGCTTTAGGAGTTCCATCATATTCAACAGTTAAATCATTTAATTCTTGACCATTTAATGAGAATGTAACTTCTTTTGAAGTAATTGTATAAGCTTTTGAAGCATAACCATAATCTAATTGTCTAATACCATTAGATAAATCGAAATAAACAGCATTAACAACATATACACCAGGAAGAGCAGGTGCATTTGTAGACATATAAATTTCACCATTAACTTGATATCCAGAATAGAAATATCTTACGCCACCAGCTAATTTATTGCCATTTTCATCATAAGCATGAGCTGTTAATGAAATTGGAGAACCATTATATTCATATACATTTAATTCTTTTGTATCAAAGTATACATCAACTGAACGTTCTTCAACTTCAGGATATAATCTCTTAATAACAGCTTCTAAGTTTGCCATTGTATCTACATTAAAGAAGTTATCAACAAATCTTAATGCAGCGTTAGCATCATCATTATTATTAATAAACTCAGTAATGTGTTCGAATAATGAAGAAACTGTATCCTCATCAAACATTCCTAATACGGCTGCCAAGTTAAAATCGAAACGTTCAATTAAACCACAAGCTTTCATAAGAACTGATAGACGAGTTAATACTTCAAATTTATCAATTATTTCATCTTGACTAGGTAAATCAGGAAGACCTGGAATATCATCAAGATCACCAATTAATAAAATGTTCATTCCTACACCAAGGTGAGTTGCAACATGTGAGCTATTTCCATTAGTGAATTTAGCTACTGCAACATAAACACCTTTATTTGTTGGTGCATTATGACTAACATATTTGTTACCATATACATCAACACCTACATAGATATAACTCATTGAACCAGCTAATAATTTACCATCTAAGTCATAAGCATCAGCTTTTAATTCAATTGGGCTTCCTGTATATTCACGGATTTGGATTCCTGTATAATCGTTATCTTCGAAATCAATTTTTGCAACTTCTGGAGAAATAACTACTACACCTGCATCAAATGTTTTTTCATAACTTAAATCTGTTACGATTGCTCCTACTAAATAACTACCATATGAATTTGGAGTTATATCATATTCACCTTCAGTAACGATATAAATCTTGATATTAGCCATATCAGAAAGAGTACTTAACTTATCTACGATTGAATTTAATCTTTCATTTTCAAAGTTGATACCTTTAATATTAGCTAAATCACATAAAGCTTCAACATAAGCATAGAATTCTGCTACAGTTAAACCGTCACCATCTTTATCATGTTCTTCAGTAATTAAACGTAATTGTTTATCAATTTCACCTTGAATCATTGCATTAGGATGAGATAATACATGAGTAAAATCAACATATGCAGAAAGAGTTCCATCTAAAACATCTAAGCCAGCTGCAAAATATACATGGTCAACAGCATTAGCTTTTAATGTGTTTGATGTGATTGTAACTAATTCATCTTTAGTTAATCCACCATTTAAAACTGCTTCATATCCGACAACACAATTATTAATTCCCACTTTAGCAGTAGCTTTTTCTACTACAAGTGTGAATGTTGCTTCAGATGCGAAACAATATTCTTTTATTCCGTGGAATGCAACTGTTACTTCATATGTACCCGCTTCAAGTGTAGATAAATCAGTAACTGTACTTCCTGTTGCTTTGTCTTCTGCTCTAAATTCAAACATTGAAGGATTTAAACCCTTAATTGGTTTATAATCCTCATCATTTCCTATTTTAATAACACCAGCATGACCTTCAACAAGTTTATCATAAATATAAGCATTATCTGAATAGCTTCCAAATTTAACAGTTAATTCAGGAGCTAAATCTAATTGAGTATGAACTCTTACATCTGGATCTTTCATTTTTTCATAATGGATATTGATAACCTTATCTTGTCCATTAGATTTAAATACTTTACTAGATGCATAAGCACCTTCAATTATAACGTTATAGTTTGAAATTTCTTCAGCAACGATAGTATATGACATACCATTTACGATACGGTATACTCCTTCTTCTGCCTCGTCTTCTAAAGCAAATTCACTTTCTAATGAAACATTTGGTGCTTTAACAACTTCTGACCCTAATCCTGTTACATTTAACCTAATGTTGTTATATACACCAGCGATAATTACACCAACACTTAAAGAAGTGTGATCAATTACTGCTTGTCCTCCAACAACCTTAGTTCTTGCAACAACATATGTGTATGCTCCTGTTTGGAAAGTAAATTTTTCAGCTTCTAGTAAATCTACCATGCGATTAAGATCTACTTCTCCTAATCCTGTAGTTGATAATGTTGGGTCCTTATCAATTAATACAACATATTTGTTACCTGCTGCATCCTTGAAGTTCCCATCAAGTTCAACATGATTCTTCTCTTTATATTTTTCACGGATTTCGTTTAGAGCTTTATTCTTATCACCTGTATTACTGTAGTGAAGCGGTAAAGTAATTTGAGTAATATTATCTGGATTATCGATAATTTCATCTAAACTTAATGCACTTGCACTGTTTTGAGGCATAGCAACAAAAAGTGTTAAAGTTAACACTAAGATTATGATAAGTGCTCTGATGATTTTACTTGTTTTCATACAAATCATTCCTTTCAGAAAATTTTTATTTATCCGTAGCATAGTATTATTTATATTATAAATAAGTACGCAATACCTTACTATACTATTTTATCATTAAAATCTCTATTTTCAACGAAAATTAAATAAAAAAGTTTTTTTTTGCAATTATTTGTTAAAAAAAGTGTATAAAATTTAAATTTTATAGTAAAATTCATATTTTTTTCCATTTTTATTAATTTAAGAAAAAATAAAAAGTATCCATCAAAATAGGTGATGAATACTCTAAATTATATTAATTTAAGGCCTGTTTTTTACTAGTTTTTTTCAGTATTTTTCTACCTAAAATTCTTGTAAAAAAACACATAAAAAAGATAACAAAAATCATTAAAAATGGGGCAAAAAATACATCAATTTCATCAGGAATTATATAGAGCGGATCGTGCTTTACAAAGAACCAATTAAAGTCAAAATCATACACTTTTATAACCTCCAAACACCCTTCTTTACAGCCACAAACTTCCTCTATAACACCACTATAAAGATGGTTAGCAACAAAGGCTAAAAGGGCTAAAGATGTGATTGCTACAAGGTCATATTTTATCGTTTTTCTACCTAAATTTAGGTCGCTAAAAGCAATTGAAAACACCCCATATGCAATCATTAACCCATGATATAGTACCGTCTGAATTATTCTATAACTATATCCATCAGCCTCATTTACACCAGCTGGATATACTAAATATAGTGTGGCCCCAATCATCCCCATTAAAGTAAATGAAGTCTTAAACCTTGCGAAAAATTTAGTTTTTCTACTAAGTAAAGACATAACGCTCATCAAAGTACAAATATGAAACGGTAGCTTATCTAGTGATATCTCTCCTTCTGAAAAAGGCATCAAAAAGAAATCAGCTATATAAACTATTACTGCTAAAATCAAAGTGAAGTTTATTAATTTTATCTTTTCTTCTTCATTTCTTTTTTTATATAAAACTATAGTAATAACAATTATAAACGAAATTAATAATAAATAAATTATGTGACATAAACTAAATGGCGCAAAAGTAAAATTATCAGTTTCTTTATCTGATAATAAATTTTGTATAAATTCATACACATTATTTTATCCTCTCTATTAAAATTTTATTCAACCAACGTCTCTCTTTTGGTAAGACTACTGCCTCATAAATATTTAGACCTATAAAAGCAGCAACAATTGCTAGTAAGCCGATTGTGAAGAAATTTAAATAAGGCATTCCTTCAAATGGCGGGTATAACATATACATTGCATTTACACTTTCTATATCGAAAATATAAAATAAACTATTAACCAAAAGACCATCAATTGTAAATATTAAAAGCCCAAATAAAATACTTTTCATCGTTCTTCTAACTTCTATTTTTGCATATTTAAATACGAATAAATATATAGTTCCAAAGATCATAACCGTGTGACTAATCAATCCTTTAAAGATATCGTAGTCAAAAAAATCAGGATTATTAAGAAAATTTATATTAAATAAAACTCCAGCTAATCCACATATCGTTCCACCAATAAATGTAAACTCTGCTAGATACTTATAAATATTTGAATCTTTCTTTTTC
>JBGVOE010000004.1:0-2375 GCA_045126355.1 Anaeroplasmataceae bacterium
AGCCTCTGTTCCAAAGAATGCTTTTTCGATTGTATTTAACATTTCAGGTGTTGCTGGATAATTAGGAAAACTTATTGGAATTACTAACACCTCTACATCACCAGTGGAAGGAAGAGCGTATTCATCAATCTCTTTAATAGACTCACTTGTTTCTATACCTAAGTTATTTATTTCAATAATAATACTTTTGCTAGATATATTAGAATCAGAATCTTTAACAGTTAATGTAACTATGTTTTGTTTTCCTTCTGAAAGAGTAGCAGTTATCATTTCATCCGTGATAGTTATTACTCCGTCTTCTTTATCAGTTACGTCAAAATAATTTTTTAAATCTCCTACATTGTCAATATCAGTAAAATAGTAATAATCATTTAAGGTATCAATAGTTGGCATATTACCAACAACTTCATTAGAAATTGTAGTTATTTGTTCTATCATTATAGTTAATATATTTGTAACCTCATCTTTTTTATATATCCAACCAGTTAATGATATTAAAGTATTTTCATTAGCTAATAGAAGAAGTTTTTCTTCAGTAGCGTTATTGTCAATGGCTAGTTTATAATCTTTAATTTTAATAAAAACCTCGTTATTTAGAACCACAACCTTGCCAAAAAGTGATACATGTGTTATTTCATAATTATAATTATTATTAAAACGATTATAAGCATCCTCATCAAGATATTTAGGTATAGATTGTTGTATATATAGATCATTTACCATAACTTTATAAGCTAAAAATTCTTGATTAGGATTTTTGATATAACGACCTTCAATATAAACAGTATCGCCCTTATTAACTCTATCTTTTTCATATTGATATTTTACGTAAGTACTTCCAGTTTCATCTGTAAGAATAAAGCCGATTTCATTTGATAAACTTACTGTTCCACTTAACGCAATATATTTATTATTTAATCTTGTAAGATCTTTTATTTCATATTTATCAGGTTTAATTAAAACATTAAATTGCTTTTTATATGTTTTAAAAAGATACTTATAAGTAACTTCAAAAGTACATGTTTCACCGATTTCAATATCACCAGAAATAAGCTTAACATCCGCATTAGTAAAATCCACAATTTTGCCTTGGTAGCGGATTTTTATGACTTTACTCCAGTTAAAATCTTGATAGTCACTTATAGCTATTTCAATATTATTATCTATTTCAAATGCAACATCATCTTCTTGGTTTAAAATACCACAACTACTTAAAAATATAATAGAAATGAATATAAATATATATTTAAATATTTTCATTTTTATCAAAGCTCCTTAGCCTAAGAAATTAATAATATCTTTTATTACAATTTCTTTATTAACTTCATTTAAAATTTCATGACGCATTTCCTCATAATTAATTTCTAATATGTTAGTAAAGCCTACTTTATAAAGTGCATCTATACTACTTTTTCTTCCCTTTACTCCACCTACACAAGGGTCGTCGGCTCCCGCAAGTAAAAGAAGAGGAATGTTATTTACATTTTTAAAATTATTCGTTTTGTTCATATTACTTAACATTGTAAATAAATCAATAAACGCACTTGTTTTAAAAGGGATACCACATAAAGGGTCATTTATATAATTATTAACATTTTCTTCATTATAACTTAACCAATCTAAACTAGTTTTAGGATTTTTTAGTTTTTTATTAAAACTTCCAACACTTAATGAGTGTAGTAATTTAGAATAATGTTTTCCACCTTTAAAGAAGCGAATAACCTTACCAATTAAAATGCCTAAGTTAACAGCTCCTTGATAATTAGGATAGCCACTTAAAATAACTTTTTCATAATTATTAGATTCTGTTTGAAGTAGGTTTCTAGTAATAATAGTACCCATTGAGTGAGCTAAGATAATAACTTTATTAGTATTAAATCTATTTAAGATATAATTAGTTATTACTTTTTGATCTTCAAGTACTAATTTATAACCATCACGCTCAGTAAAATATCCTAACTCTTTAGCATTTACTCCGTGTCCTCTAATATCACTAGTTATAACTGTATAACCTGCTTCATTTAATTCTAAAGCTAATTTAGTATAACGATTTTGATGTTCTTGCATACCGTGAATAACTTGAATATAGCCTTTTGAATTTTCTACTTCATATATATTAAGTGATAACTCATAATTATCAATTGAATTTAATTTTATATTTTCCATATAAAAAAACCACCTTTATGTATTTATTATAACAAATATCAGGATATAATAATAGAAAAATGCGAATGATTTTTTCTTGACAAGATAAGTCATATATTGTAATATATATGAGGAAAATTAATAAATATGTAAAATATCTTATTAAGAGCTGTGGAGGTTAGTCGCCAATGAAGCAGCAGCAACCTATTAAATTAGGTGCTTAATGACGA
>JBGVOE010000005.1:0-32221 GCA_045126355.1 Anaeroplasmataceae bacterium
CGTTGGGCCACGATTTCGCTATTGCTTCTTTTCACGCTCCATCACTGGTTTACGCTTTGCAAGTTGCTATCGAGTTCGCGACAAATACGCCTCTTAGGACTTTCACCTTAGATTTATGACATGCCCGTCATACATTAAAAAAAACAACAAATCTAGCCAAAATTTGTTGTTTTTATTTTTATTCTTCTTTCATCTCGAACAATGAATTAAAATATCTTTCAATCAAATCTAATGTGTCATCTATTGTTTTAGTTTGAAACAATTCCTTTTTAGCATTTGTTGAATTTGGTAAACCTTTTAGATAATAAGCAATTTGACCACGCATCTCAAGCATTGCTAAATGATCTCCTTTTAACTCTCTTAAATACTTAACATGTTTTAAAATAACCTCATGTATTTCTTCATAAGATGGTCGTTCTAATACAACGCCTGTTTCTAAATAAGTATCAACTTCTTTAAAAATCCAAGGGTTACCTAAAGTACCTCTAGCTATCATCACGGCGTCAACACCAGTTTCATTAATCATTCTTAAAGCATCAAAACAATTTTTAATATCACCATTACCAATTACTGGAATACTTACTGCTTCTTTAACCTCTTTAATAATCTTCCAATCAGCATTACCAGAATACATTTGAGCTCTTGTTCTACCATGAATAGCTATCGCACTCGCTCCAGCTTTCTCAATTAACTTAGCAATTTCAACCGCATTGATATGTGCACTATCCCAACCACTTCTTATTTTAACAGTAACTGGTTTTTTTACACTTCTAACTACATTATATACAATATCATAAACAAGCTCTGGGTCTTGCATTAAAGCTGAACCCGCTTTACTCTTTTTAGCAACTTTATTAACAGGACACCCCATATTAATATCAATAATATCACAGTTAGAATACTCATCAATAAATTTAGCAGCTTCAACCATATCGGCAACACTTGAACCAAATATTTGCATACTAACAGGATGTTCATCATCACCAACAATAATCATCCCTTGTGTTTTTTTATTTTTATAATTTAGCCCCTTATCACTAACCATCTCAGCATAAACTAATCCACATCCATATTCTTTAGCAATCTTACGATATGCATAATTAGTATTACCTGCCATAGGTCCTAAAACAACGCGATTAGGGATTTCTACATTTCCAATTTTAAAAGCCATTTGTCTCACCAACATTAATTATACTTAAAATAATAATATTAAACTAGTTTATTTTTAAATATATGTTAAAATATTTAAAGGTGATAAATTATGATGAATGAAGAATACTTATATGAAAAAGCAAAAGAACACAAGGGAAAAGATTTCTTACAAATCGCAACAGCTTTTAATCATACAATAAGAATATATGTAACAAAAACAACAGACGTTATCTTAGACGCTCAAAAAGTACATGAGTTATACCCAACAGCTGTAGCGGCATTAGGAAGAAGTCTAACAGCTACACTAATTATGGGTTCCATGTTAAAAGGAAAACAATCAATCGCAGTAAAAATTGAAGGTGACGGTCCATTAGGAAAAATCATTTGTGAATCAGACGCAAGTGGTAGAGTAATGGGATATTTAGCTAATGGTGGAGTTTATCTTAAATATAACAGTAAAAAATTAAATGTTGGCGACGCAGTTGGTAGATATGGAACTTTAACAGTTGTAAAAGACTTACACCTTAAAGAACCATTTGTTTCAACAGTTCCATTAATCAGTGGCGAAATTGGAGAAGACTTCGCATACTACTTTGCTGAAAGTGAACAAGTACCAACAAGTGTAAGCTTAGGAGTCTTAGTAGGATTAAATGGCTTATGTTTAGCGGCTGGAGGATTTATTATTCAAGTAATGCCTGGATGCGCTGAAGAAACAATTGCATATCTTGAAGAAAGATTAAAAAATGTTCCTCCAGTATCTGAAATGATTTCTGAAGGTAAAAACGGTAGAGATATTATTAAAACAATTTTAGGTGATGAACCATTTGAAATCTTAAAAACAATGAAAGTTAAATTTGCCTGCAGTTGTACTAAAGAAAGATTTACTCAAGGAATTAAATCATTAGGATATGATACAGTTAAAAAATTAAAAGATGAAGATCATGGCATTGAAGCAACATGTCAATACTGTCATCAAAAATATACTTATTCTGAAGAAGAATTAGAAGAAATTTTAACTGAAATGAAAGGAGTAAACTAATTATGAATTTTGATATTAATTATTTTAAAGAGACTGCTCATAAAATCTTTAACATTGATTCTCCTAGTGGATACAGTGAAAACATCAATAAAGTTTTAATTGAATTATTAAATGAATTAGGTTATACTGCAACATTAACAAACAAAGGAAACGTAGCTTTAAAAGTAGTAGGAGAATCAAGTGAAAAAACAGTAGCTACTTCTGCGCATGTAGATACATTAGGTTTAATGGTACGTTCTATTAATGGTGACGGAACATTAAATGTAACAAGAATTGGTGGACCACAAATCGCAACACTAGACGGTGAATATTGTAAAATCCAAACTCGTTTTAATCAAACTTATACAGGAACAATTTTATCTAATTCAGCATCAAGCCATGTATATGAAGATAGCGACAAACAACGCAAAGAAAATAATGTAGTTGTTAGAATCGACGAAAAGGTAAATAATAAAAAAGATGTTTTAGACCTTGGTATTCAAAACGGAGATTACATCTTTATTGAGCCAAAATTTACGATAACTGAAAGTGGATTTATTAAATCTAGATTCATCGATGATAAGGCAAGTGTTTGTGTAATTTTAAGTGTATTAAAATATCTTAAAGAAAATAACTTAAAACCAGCCTATGATACATTTATCTACTTTGTAAATCATGAAGAAGTTGGTCACGGTGCCGCAACAGTAGATGAAAATATCACTGAATTTGTAACAGTTGATATGGGTTGTATTGGAAAAGATTTAGCTGGTAATGAATACGCAGTAAGTATTGCCGCTAAAGATAGTGGTGGACCATATGATTATGAATTAACAACTAGACTTATTAAATTAGCAAAAGAAAACAATGTTAATTATGTTGTTGATATCTTCCCTTATTATGGCTCTGATGTAGGTGCAGCGTATCGATCAGGTAGAGATTTAAAAGGTGCTTTAATTGGTCAAGGTGTACACGCAAGCCATGGTATGGAAAGAACACATCTAGATGGTTGCATAAACACAATGAAATTATTAACTTTATATTTGTTAAATAAGTAAGAACAAAAATAAAAACTATTGAATCACAAACTCAATAGTTTTTTTATTTTTAATTATTTAACATTTTAAAAACTAGTTTCATAGGAAGCCCTACAATATTATCAAATTCACCTTCATAAGATTTAACAAATTTACTTCCTATTCCTTGGATTGCGTAACTTCCTGCCTTATCCATCGGTTCTTTTGTTTTAATATATTCTAATATTTCTTCTTCTGTTATTTTATTAAAAGTAACTTTTGAAACTTCATAATCAATAATTTGACTATCCTTACTAAATAAAGCTACACCTGTTATAACTTCATGCGTTTTACCACTTAAAAGTTTTAACATTCTAAATGCATCCATCTCATCAATTGGCTTTCCTAATATTTCATTCTCAAAAACAACAATTGTATCAGCCGCTAAAACAACCTCATTTGGATTTCTATTAAAGACATCTAACGCTTTTATCTTAGCTAGATTCATTACATTTTCATAAACACTTAAATTTTTATCAATAACCTCGTCAACATTACTTGGTTTAACAGTAAAATTAACCCCATGTTTTTCTAAAAGTTCTTTTCTTCTTGGTGAGTTACTCGCTAATATAATTTTCATATAGTCCTCCAAAATATAACAAAATTAATCTATCACATTAAATAGAATTAGTAAAAAGGAGAATTTTTTTATGCTACAAAAAATACTACAAATTTTACTAATCTTATCTTTATCACTACTAATTTATTTAGGCAACATTACTTTAATTAATATTAATCTATTTTTATTAATTATATTATCAACACTAAATAAAAATTACTTTTCTTTATTTACTATTATACCTTTATTTTTTATAAATAAAACTTTATTTGTGATATTTGCGTTTTTATGGATATTATTATTTTTAGTTAATAAATTTATAAAAAAACATTTATTAAAAAATATATCAATAATACTTATATCAGTTATCTATTTTTCTTATGAACTATTAATAAATAAAACAGAAGTTCAAATAATTTTATTCTTATTTTTAATTTTATCAACACTTCTTTTAATACATATTTTAAATATTTCTCTTTCAAAAAGAGTTGTAACCGAGGTATTGATTTTATCTTTATCCATTTTAAATTTAGGCAATATAAATATCTATTATTTTTTATTTTTATATTTAATTTTAATGTTAATCCAAGGTATAAAAACAAACAAGCCATACTACTTAATTACATCATTTTTAATAACTTGTTATGCAATTTATACTACATCAAATATCATGTATCTATCAATCCAAGTTTTCGCTTACTTAGGCTACTTATTAAATTATCTTATAAAGAAATCTAGTTTAAATAATGACCTTGAATACATTTTAGAAGATATCAATACTAATATAAGTAATTTTTGTAATTTCTTAAATCATTTTTCAAAAATAACATATAATAATGATTACGAAAAAAGAGTGTCTTCTTCTATTAAAATATTAATTGAAAGTTATTGTGTTAATTGTGGAAATAGAAACATATGTTACGCAAATAAAAAGATCAAAACTTATATTTACTTAAAAGAGTTATTAACAAAAGAGGCACAAATAAACTCACAAAGTGAAATAAACAAATTATTCGAATGTAAATATTATTTTAAAATGGCTGAGGCTGCATTAGATCTTCAAAAAAAATATAATTTAATAGCTCTATTAGAAGTAGATAATTTAAAAGTTTATGGAGTATGTTCATCAGTTCAAAATTACTTTATTTCAATGTTTGAAAAAATTTCACCAAAAATGATTAAGCTAATGAATTTTAAAAAAGTTTTAATTGAACAAAATATAATGTTTAATGAATTTGAATCTCAAATCATAAGTGAAACAACTTTTCAATTTAAGATATCTACAAAAAGAAATACAGATTTATTTTTAATTAAAGACGCGGCTACTTCTTATTTTAAAAAGAACGATATAACTATTACTATGAAAGAAAATTCTCTATATATTCATCCTGTAAAAAAATATAAAGTTATTTATGACTCAGCAACACTCTCTTTAAATAACTGTCAAATATCGGGTGATAATTTATTAATAAAAACGGTTAATGAATCAAACTTTTTATGCGCACTATCTGATGGGATGGGGTCTGGATTTTACGCCTATCAATTAAGTCAAGAAACATTAAAAATGGTTGATAACATTACTAACTGCAACATTTCTTTTGATGCTGCACTACAAATTTTAAATAACTTTTTTAAAACAAAAGACCTTTCAGATAGTTATGCTACACTCGATTTAGTTAATATTAATTTAACTGATGGCATTTTAGACTTATATAAACTAGGCTCTTCTACTACCTATATTTCTAGAGGAGATAAAATAATCCCAATCTATAATAACAATTTACCATTTGGTATAAGTGATTTAGTAACTAAGGAAGAGTATAGTATCGCCGATAATGATTTAATAATTTTAGTCTCAGATGGAATTAATGACTATATCGATGAAGGATTATTAGTCAAATTTATAGAAACTATCAAAGATGAATTACCTCATAAAATTGTGTATGAAATACTACAAAAAATATATTATGAAAACAAAAATCAAATTAAAGATGATATGAGTTGTATTGCTATTAAGATTAAATCCATTTAAATTTAACAATTTATTCCAAAAAAGATGTGTATTTTAATATGCAAAATTATAAAATATGTTATAATTGTATAAGGTGATTTTAATGTTAAATGTTATTTATAATAATAAACATTTAAATATTTTAGATAAAGACAGACCATTAGTTCTAGCCTTAAGTGGTGGGGTAGATTCAATGGTCTTATTTGACTTGCTAAAAAATGCCGGATATAAGGTCGTTATCGCCCATGTAAATCACCATAAAAGAGCTGAATCGGAGTTTGAAGAGACTTTTATTAGAAATTTAGCTAAGGAAAATAATTTTGATATTGAAGTCTTAGACTATATTCATGAAAAAGAAAATTTTCAAGCTGCCGCCCATAATAGTAGATACGAGTTTTTCTATAATACAGCTATCAAATATAATGCGAGCGCTATTATTACCGCGCACCATTATTTAGATAATTTAGAAACAATTTTAATGAACTTAATTCGTGGATCTAATCTTTATGGTTATGCAGGAATTAAAGAATTTTCATACTTTAATGAAATAAAACTTATTAGACCGCTTATTAATGTTAAAAAAGAAGATTTATATGAATACGCCAAAAAACACAGTGTTAAATTCTTTGAAGACTCTTCTAATTTAAGCGATGATTATTTAAGAAATAGAATTAGACATCATGTAATTCCACACTTAGAGGAAGAAAATCCAAACTTGATTAATAGTGTAGCAAATTATTCTAATCAATTACACGAAGCTTTTTCATACATAAGAAGTAATTCCGTTAACTATTTAGAAGAAAATGGAAATAAAATCAATATAAATTCTTTCAATAATCTAGCATTAATCCAAAAAAAAGATATAATTAACTATGTATGTAATTTACACGATGTATTATCTAGTGATAATAAAATCTGTGATATACTACAATTAATAGATAGTCCTAAGCCAAATTTAGTATATGATTTAAACGAAGAATTTC
This sequence comes from Anaeroplasmataceae bacterium, assembly GCA_045126355.1. GTDB lineage: Bacteria > Bacillota_I > Bacilli_A > Acholeplasmatales > Anaeroplasmataceae > CAZSIA01. The sequence continues at coordinate 6,797 of JBGVOE010000005.1, forward strand.
GATTTATAAAAGCTTATGATACATGTTATGTTTCAAGAAAAACGTTTAAAAAGGATATAAATTATCAAATAAATGTCAATGAAAGAATTGAAATTACTAACTACGGTTCATTTGAATTGTTACTTAATGAAATAAAAAGTGATACATATTTAAAAATATCACTTGATGAACCCCTACCTCTAACAATAAGAAAAAGATGTGAGGGAGATAAATTAATTATTAAAGATGGTCATAAAAAACTAAAGGATTTCTTAATCAATAAAAAAGTGCCTAAAGAAATTAGAGATGATTTATTAGTTACAACAAATAATTTGGGTGAAATTATTTGGGTTAAAGGTTATTACAAAAAAAGATGTGATAACGAAAATTGTTTAATTTTAAATTTTAAGGAGAAAATATATGACAGATAGATATGATGATATAGTTAAAAAAGTGTTAGTTAGTGAAGAAGAAATTGCCGAAATCACAAAAAGATTAGGCAAAATAATTAGTACTGACTATGCGAGGAAAGAGTTAGTATTAGTTGGAATGTTAAAAGGGGCTATGCCATTTATGATGGATTTAGCAAAGAACATCACTATACCTTTAGAAATGGATTTTATCCAAACTAGTTCTTACCATGGTGGAACAAGTTCTTCTACAGCCGTTATGTTTAAAAAAGATATCGACACAAACGTCCTTGATAAACATGTTTTATTAGTAGATGACGTTGTTGATACAGCAAAAACAATAACAAAAGTATTAGAAATATTTAAAGGTCGTGGTGCTGCTTCTATCGAATTATGCTGCCTTTTAGATAAACCAGAAGGTCGTGTAGTTCCATATGAAGCAAAATATGTAGGAAAAGTAATTCCTAACGAATTTGTAATCGGATATGGCTTAGATTACAATGAACTTTACCGCAACTTACCTTATGTAGGGGTTGTTAAAGATGAAGTATACAAATAAAAGGAGATAATGATAAATGAATCAAAACGGAAATAATCCTAATAATACACCTCCAAAATTAAGAAAACCTAGATTTTTAATTTATATAGTTGTATTAGCATTAATCGCGGGTATTTGGTTTTTTTCTAGCGACTTATTAGCTAGTAGCCAAACTACTGAATTAAACTCAACACAATTTAACGATTACTTTGAAAATAATCAAATTCAAAGTATGTACAGTGAACCTATCGCAAATAACGCAAATCATTTTATGATAACAGGTAAATACACTGTAGATGGTGAGGTTAAACAATATAAAGTTGTTTTAATCTTATCTGAATTAAATGAATATATTGAACTAACTAAAACACTATATCCAGATGTCAAATATGAAACAGGAACATTAGACTCTGTTCAATTTTGGGAAATCTTACTGTCATTAATTCCTTATGCACTTATTTTCCTAGTGTTCTTCTTCTTAATTAGAGGAAACGCAAGTGGAAACAATAAAGCATTTGAATTTGGTAAAAACCGTGCTAAATTAATGAGAGAAAAAACTAAAACATTTAATGATGTTGCTGGTTGTGATGAAGAAAAAATGGAATTAGCAGAAATTGTTGATTTCTTAAAAAATCCAAAAAAATATACTCGTTTAGGAGCTAGAATTCCTAAAGGTGTATTATTAGTAGGTCCTCCAGGAACAGGTAAAACACTTTTAGCTAAAGCTGTTGCGGGTGAAGCTAATGTTCCATTCTATAGTATTTCAGGTTCTGACTTCGTAGAAATGTTTGTCGGTGTAGGTGCATCAAGAGTACGTGACTTATTCAAAGTTGCTAAAGAAAATGCTCCTTGTATTATCTTCATCGATGAAATTGATGCAGTTGGTCGTCAACGTGGTGCTGGTATGGGTGGTGGACACGATGAACGTGAACAAACACTTAACCAATTATTAGTTGAAATGGATGGATTCTCAAATAACTCAGGAATCATCATGATAGCTGCTACAAACCGTCCAGATGTATTAGACCCAGCTTTATTACGTCCAGGTCGTTTTGATAGACAAATAACAATTAACACACCTGATTTAAATGGTAGAGTCGCAATCTTAAAAGTTCACGCTAGAGGAAAAACAATTAACCCTAGCGTTGATTTAGAGGAAGTTGCACATAGAATTCCAGGATTCAGCGGCGCTGATATTGAAAACTTATTAAATGAAGCTGCCTTATTAGTAGCACGTGATAACCGTGATGAAATTACTGTTCAAGATATCGATGAAGCTATTGATAGAGTAATGATGGGTCCTGCAAAACGCAATAAAACAATTAGTCCTAAAGAAAAGAAATTAGTTGCATACCACGAAGCTGGTCATGCCGTTATCGGATTAAAGTTAAAAGATGCTAGTATTGTTCAAAAAGTTACTATTATCCCTCGTGGACAATTTGGTGGATATAACTTATTCACACCTAAAGAAGAAAAATATAATCCAACAAAAACAGAACTTATCGAACAAATTACTGGTCTATTAGGTGGTAGAGTAGCTGAAGAAATTATCTTCAACGAAATTACTACTGGTGCTTATAATGATATTCAACGTGCAACAAAAATCGCTAGAGCAATGGTTGCTGAATATGGTATGAGTGATCTTGGTCCTATCCAATATGAACAACAATCAGGAAATGTATTCTTAGGTAGAGACTACTTAAAAGAAAAGAACTTCTCAGATGTTGTTGCTCATGAAATTGATGGTGAAGTAAGAAAAATCATCTTCCAATGTCATTCAAATGCAATGCAAGTTATTAATGAAAATATGGAATTATTAACTAACATTGCTGAATACTTAATTAAGGTTGAAACATTAACTAAATCAGATATTGATGAAATCGCAACTACTGGAAAACTTGCTTGGTATGAAGAAAAAATGGCTCAAAAAGCCCAAGAGGAAGCTGCTTCTAAACAAGTTATAGAAGAAAATGCTACAGTAGAAAATCCAACTGAAGAATAATGAGAATTGATAAATATTTAAAAGTAACTAGAATCATTAAACGAAGAACAGTTGCTAAAGATATTGTTAGTGCTGAACGTATCTATGTAAATGATCGTTTAGTTAAACCTTCTTACCAACTTAAATTAAATGATATTATTACAATTTGTTTTGGTAATAAAAAAGTAACAGTTAAAGTTATTAATTTAAGTGAACACGCAAGTAAAGAAACCGCGACTTCATTATATGAATTAATTAGTGAAGAAAAGATTTAAACCAAATTAAAAGCAAACCCTTATGGATTTGCTTTTTTTCATACCTTATTTTTTAAGCTTATAAGTTTCTCCCATGAATTCAACAATTAAATAACTACCGTCTTTATGAGCTTCAAATTTTCCAAAATTACCTGTACCAGTAATTACTTTATCTTCTTCTGTCCAAGTGAATGTGAAACTAGCATCAACATAAGCTTGTGATAGTGTACCAGTTCCATCTTTATTAAATTCAATTACTAAATAGTCTTCAGTAATTTCTTTACCTAAAATATCTTTATCACCAATTTTAAATGTTTTTTGGAATCCTGCGATTTCAGCAGTTTTTTCTTCAAATTTCCATGTTCCTTGAACTGAACATCCTGTTAACCCAATTAATGTAAAACAGTAAATTAATAATAATAAAAATTTCTTCATAATCACTTTTCTCCTTTACTATTTATATGTATATTATATCTAAAATAAGTCATCTTTTCCAGTTTCTTGATAATATTTATTTAAATTTCCTAACTCTTCGATGAATTTATCTAACTCATCCCATGAATCTAAATGAGCTCCAGCAGCCTTTTCATGGCCGCCTCCACCATATAAATTAGCTAGTTTATCAACACGTGGACCACGAGAACGAATTCTAATTCTAATTTCAGTTGGGTAATCCATGAATAAACAATATACTGGATATCCTTGGATTGCACCTATTAAACTAACTAAAGAAGCTGCTTCTTCATCAGTTACATTATGAGCATTAATAACATCTCTAGTCATTCTAATATAAACAACACCCTTATCAGTAAACTCAGCGTTTTGTAGGACATAACCTTTTAATTTAACAATATTCATTGTTTCAACACTTAATAAATTATCTAACTTTTCAACATCAACACCATAAGAAAGAAGTGTTGCTGCTAAGTTCATAGTTTCACTATCGACACCTCTAAAACGGAATCTTCCTGTATCAGTTACAATACCTGTATAAAGTGCAAATGCTGCTTCATAATTTAATCTAAGTCCCATTTCAACAGCAAATTTAGTTACAATTTGACAACAAGAAGGAGCTTCTTCTTCAACATAAACTAAATCTCCATAATGAGTTTGAGCAATATGATGGTCGATTTTAATAACTTTTTCTGCCATTGTATAACGAGCTTCACTTACTCTTTCAGCACTACCTGTATCTACAACAATCGCTAATGCTCCGTTATACATTTCATCAGTAATACTTTCTTTTTCTGGTGTTCCTAAAAATGATACATATCCTGCTTTATCACCAACTACATGAACATCTTTTTCTGGAAAGTTTTCTTTAATAATATGATACATTCCAAATTGAGAACCATAACAATCTCCATCCGGACGAATGTGTCCATGAATTAAAATTCTTTCATACTTTTTAATTTCAGCTAAAATTTGATTAAACATTTTCTATCTCCTCCAATAATTTATCAAAACATTCTAAAACTTCTTTAGCAACCTCAAAATCATCTAGTGTAGCCCCACATGCATTTGCATGTCCTCCACCACCAAATTGTTTTGCGATATCTACAATAGTTATATCTCTACTTCTAAATTCACCAAAAACTTTACCTGTGGCTCTATCATATGTAAAGTTAGCCCATATTTTAACCTTATCAATTCCTGCCATTAAATTAACCATTCCACGTGAAACAGTAAATGTATCAACATCGAATTTTTCAAACACATCTTTATCGTTAAACATATATGCAACATTATTTTTTGTAAGTTGCATTTTTGTTTGGAAGTAGTTTTTCATAATTCTACTTTCTAATGATTCTACATATAAATTACGATAAATAAATTGTGGGTCAGCTCCATTTTCAACTAAATAAGCACTAGTTCTAAATAAGGGTGCTAGATTAGCTCCATATTGAAATCTACCACTATCAGTAACAATACCACCATATAAAGCAGTTGCCGCAAACGAAGGCATTTGTAAATTCCACTCACTTATCATATCAGCTACAATTGCACAACAAGCAACACTTTTAGTATCTACATAACGATATAAAGGTAGATTAAATTCTTTATCAGGTAAGCTTAGATTAGTTTCATTTTGATGATGATCAATTACAATAACTTCCTTAGCATCAAAATAACGATAATCACTTACCATATGACTTACAGCTACATCACATATAATACATAACGCATCTTTAAATACACTATCATCAACACAATCCATTTCACCTAAGAATGTAAAACGATTCATATCTCCTACTACGTATATTTCTTTTTCTGGAAAGTTTAATTTCAAAGCTTCTTTTAATCCAATTTGTGAACCTAAGGCATCTAAATCTGGATTAGAATGACGATGAATAATAATTTTTTTATATTCTTTTATCTTTTTAAGGATTTCTAACATTTTAATAATTCCTCCACTTTAATAGGATTATAACATATTATTTAAAGAAAATATAATACTTTGCATAAGAAAAAGACTATAGATTTTAAATCTACAGTCTTTAATAGTTAATATTATTTAATTAAGAAGCAAAGTTGTTTGGGTTTACAACTTTACTACCATCTTCTAAATAAACAGCTAATACATATGCTTTATATGTAGTCTTATTATTCCAGTTACATAACGCTACTTCCATTCTTGCTGTTTTCTCTAACACTAAATCTGTTAACCATTTATATTGACCTACATTACCAGAGTATAAAGCAATTGATTTTCCGCCATTTTCAATTATAACAGAGCGTCCATCACTAGAAAATTTAGTAGCTGCTTCAATAATATATACTTGTGTAGTTCTATCTTCTGTTGCTGGAACTGAAGCAATTTCTTCTAAAGTAGTTTCTTGGAATGTAGCAGTACTATATTCATGTTCACCAAAATAATTATGTACTAATTCAGCATCAACAATTGAAGCTTGACCAGGTAATGTATTAGTTTGTTTATATTGTTCTCTTTTACCTTTGATTACAACTTTATTTCCTTGAGCAACTTTTGCTAATTGATCAGCATCTAACATTTTAACAGCAATTACACCTGTTTCATCAATTAAATAGAAACCTGTTTTTTGGTTAGCAACACCACCAGCTACAATTCCCATTACAGTAATTTCTTCACCTTTTGGCGTATCAACAGCTTCTTTAACTGTTAATGCTTCGAATGTTGGTTCACCGTCTCTAACAACTTTAATTGTTTTAATAGCAGTTGTACCATTATAATTTACAGTAATAGTAACATTAGCTTCACCTAAACCTAAAACGTTTAAAACTTTCTTATCTAGAGAATCAGTAAATTTAACTACGCTTTCATTATCAGATACATAAGAAACAGTTACACCTTCATAACCTAATAATTCACTTGCATGAGCAGTGATTAATTCAGTTTTTGGGTTTGCATAATAAACTTCATCAAACTCAGTTAATACTAAATATTCTAATACAAAGTCAGCAGTATTTGCTTTATCAAATGTAAATGGAGCTAATAATTTTAATGGAACCATACGCCAGTTACATCCTGATGCAGTTGCTTTAGCATTGCATACTGTAACTAATAATGTACATAAATATTCACCATTTGCATTCAAATAAGAATCGATCCAACCAAAATCGTTACCATTACATTTTGTGTATGTATAAGTACCTGTTTTACCATCTAAGTCATTGATATAATAATTTACAAATCCATCTCCAGGAACTTTTCTAATTAATGCATTAACTTCGTAAATTTGAGTTGTAATATTAGCATCATAATTATTTTCCATTAAATTTTTAATAGTAGTCTTTTCAAATGAATTAGCTAATACATCAGTGTTTCCACCTTTATTTTCGATTAACTCTACACTTGATAATTGACAAGCACCAGCAAAACCATATTTTTCAGCCAATGAAATCTCTTTTTCTTGAATGAAGAATTCTTTAACACCTGCAATTTTAATAGTATTTCCGATTTCAACTACTGAACATAAGTCAACACCAAATACATAGATTGAATCTGTTCCATTTACTAAATATAGACCATCAGCAACATATTCGCCGCTTGTTGTTTTTGCGTTTTTATAAGTGAATCCAGCAACTACACCTTCAACAATTAATTTAGAACCAGCTTCAGCATTTCTAGCTTCTACGATTGTAGATGCAGTATATTTAGTTTCATCTACTTTAATATCATGCCATTCAACTAATTTTGTAGCATTCTTTAATTCAACATCTGTCCCTTTTGTTCCTAATACAGCTTCTAATACAACTACATCTCCTAATAATGGATATCCATCACCTGATGTGTAGTTAGAAATACCATAAGCATAAATACTTACATTACCGTCAGTAATTGTTAATTCACCAAATGAAGAATTTGAAACACTTGAAACCCAACCAGTAATATAATATTTATCAGTTGAAGTGAAATCTTCTCCACCGTCTCTAGCAATCGCAATTGCCATTGGTAAACTAATAAAATCATATTTTCCAGTAACTTCAGAAGGAATAACTGGAATTTTGTCTTCAGCAGTTAATTTTTCTACATTTGTTTTATCAAAATCATCAGCATAAGAAACTTCAGCCCCATCAAATTCAATTGTTCCTTTATAATTTTTAACAGTTCCTTTAACGAATACTGTTTCACCATCTTTTAATGTTTTAAGAATAGTTCCTACAGGAGAATAAACATAAATTTTTCCAGTTTCATCTGTTAAATCAAATGTATAATAGCTTCCACCACCGAAACTAAAGTTTTCTTTAAAGTTAGAAACTTTTCCTGTTACTTTACATTGAGTAGGTAGAACACCATCATTAGCTAGATCTTTAGCAGCTTCTAAAACTTCTGCAATTGTTGATAATTCTACTTTTTGGTTTGGTTCTTCATCAAGTTCATTACCAGTTTTTAAAGTAGCGTATTCAAATTCAATACTTGTACCAAATTTAGTAACGTTACCTTCAACATAAACTGTGTCACCAACTTTTAAATAAGCAGCACAATTACCTTTAGCACGGAATACTTTAATTGTTCCGGTTGCATCTTCTAACATAAATGAAATGTTTTTATATTGTGTTGTGTAAGCTTCAGTGATTTCTTTAATTGTACCAACTGTTTTACGAGTACCTTCTAATTTTTCACCATCACCTAAATTAGCAGCTTCATCTAAAATAGATTTAATAGTTGGTAATTCATCTTCATTACCTTCTTCGCCACTCATTTTAAGTGTTGCGTCTTTGAATTCAATTAATCCTTCAAAGTTATAAACTAAACCTGTTACTGTAACAGTGTCATTTTCTTTTAATGTTTCTGCACAAGCACCTTTTGCATTAAATACCATGATTTCAGCTACATTATCAGTTAAAATAAATGATATTGTTTTTGTTTTTTCTGAATAAGCACCTAAAATGCTTCCTACAGTACCTGTTAAACTGCGTTCTCCTTCTAAGGCTTCACCATCTTGTAAAGACTTAGCTTCATCTAAAACTTTTTGAATTTCAGAAGAAACAGGAGTTTCAGTTTTTTTATCGTCTTCGTTGTTTCCACAAGAAGTGACTAAAACTAGACTAGTTAAAACTAGTAAAAATAATAAAATCTTCTTCATTTTTCTCTCTCCTTATCCTAGTGTATTATATCAAATATTTTTATAATTAAAATAAAAATAAATACCTTTTTTCTACAAAATAATCAAAGATATTTATTATTTTTCATTTATTTATAAATTTTACTAATGTCACGGTCATTCAGAGTATTATTATATTCTGAAATCATCTTATTATAATTTTCATCACTCATCTTATATAATGGTAAACGATACCCTCCGACACCAAAGCTTAAATAGTTCATCAAACTCTTTATTGGAATGGGATTTGTCTCTATAAAAATCAATTTAAAAAGTTCATAATAATCTTTAAAATAATTATAAGCAAGAGTTGGATTAATTTCATAAATATTAATTAAATCTTTAATAACTTTAGGTTCTACATTACCATAAACATTTATTAATCCTTTTGCTCCTAAAGATAAAAAGAGATAACTTAATTCATCATTGCCGCAGTAAAGACTAAATTTATCATCACAAATTGAGGCAAGATCCATAATATGAGTTATATCTTTATTTGCTTCTTTAACTCCAATGATATTAGTAATTTTTTTCAATTCTTTTAAAATATCTATATCAAGATTGATTCCTGTACGAGATGGTATGTTATATAAAATAATTGGAATTTTAACAGAATACGCAATGAGTTTAAAATGATTTATTAGTCCCTCTTTATTTGTTTTATTGTAAAAAGGAGGAATTAAAAGAAGTCCATCAGCACCCATCATTTCATACTTAATACTCTTTTTTACTGCATCTAATGTGTTGTTAGTTATAACCCCAACTAATATCTTCATTCTCATGTTATTTTGATTAATTACAAATTCTACTAACCTATCTTTTTCATATTCATTAAGTGATGTAGATTCACCTGTAGTACCTAAAATTAAAAGAGCATCAGTACTTGATGAAACATGATATTCAATTAACTCTGCCAACTTTTTAAAGTCTATTGTATTAGATAAAGAAAACGGCGTAACTAAAGCAACTATTGAACCACTAAACATTTAAAATCTCCTCTATTTATATAGTATTCAAAAAAGAGGAAAATGTTAATAAGTAGTGGCAATTGTATATAATATTTTTACTCCCTTTTCTAAAACAATGGGATCAAAAACAAACTTACTACTATGAAGAGGAAAACTATCTCCAACACCTAAGAATAAAAATAAACTTTTAATATCATTAGAATAAAATGAAAAATCTTCCGCTTGATAAACAGGAGATACTACCTCATCAATTAAGTGTCTAAATTTTTCAAATAAGCATAAATTATTTTTTACTTCAGAAATATAGTTTTTAGAATGAATTAAAATTTCTGCACCACTTTTTATAGATAAATCTTTTGCGGTAGTATTTAACATATTTAAAAATGTTTTTCTTTTTATTTTGTAAAATGAACGAAGTGAACACTCTAAAGTGACTTTATCACAAACAATATTCCTAGCCCCTGTTGAATTTATTTTTCCGCAATTAAAAATTACTCCTTCTATATCCTCTAGCGAATTTATTAGATCAAATGCTAATTTTATAGAATCAACTCCACTATTTTTATTTGCAATATGTACTGCCTTACCAATAATTGCAATATCAATTTCAGTCGCACTTGCCATTAATAATTTAGCCCTCGATGCAATATGTCCACTCTTTATACCCGGCCATAGATGCATTCCATATATTTCTTTTATATTAAGTTTTTTAAATTCCAAACTATTTATAATTTTATTTGCTCCACCGTAACATTCTTCAGATGGTTGAAAAATCAAGCAAATATTCTTTTGACATTTTATTTTATTTAATTGATATGCAAGTGATAACATCATAGCCATATGTCCATCATGACCACACGCATGCATAAACCCACTGTGTTTTGACTTATAATCTATATCATTTTCTTCATTTATTGGTAACCCATCCATTTCACATCTAAAAGCGATTGTCTCATTTTTCTTATAATCAAAATAAGCTAGGATTCCTGTAGGGTTTAATTCATAAATCATACAATCTAGGTTTTGTAATTGTTCTAAAATATATTTATGGGTCTTATATTCTTTAAAACTTTCTTCAGGTATTTGATGTAAATACTTATAGTCAGATAATAATTTTTCATTCATCGTAATTTTCTATTCATCTTCCAATCTTGATTATGGTTAATCACTTTAGCTGGAACTCCCGCTACAGTACTAAATTCTTCTACATCATTACACACAACACTTCCCGCACCTACTATTGCATTTTTACCAATTTTTACTCCTGATAGAATTGTTGCGTTCGCTCCTATTAAAACATTATCTAAAATCACAACACCACTATTTGAGATAGGTTCCATAACACCTGCTATAACCGCGCCCGCTCCGATATGACAATTTTTACCAATAACCGCTCCACTTCCAATAACGGCATTCATATCAACCATTGTGTAATCACCAATAGTGGAATTAGTATTTATTACCGCACCCATTAAAACTATTGCTTTATCACTTAGATTAACTCCACTACGAATAACACTTCCAGCTTCTATTCTTGCTTTAGTATCTTTTAAATCATAGTAGTCTATTAGCTTATTTCTATAATTTATTTCCAAATAATAATAATCTATTCTTTCTTTATTGCTAGATATTAAAATTTCTAGTTCTTCAACGTTACCAAAAATAATATATACTGGATGAGTATTAAAACAAAATGAATCAGAAGTATCAATTACATCATTAGCCATTACATATAACTTAGCTTCATAACTTTTCATTAAAGATATCCTTAAACTTATATAATCCGTTTTTCTTTGTTATTAACCAATTTGAAGCAATCATTACCCCTCTAACAAAGGCTTCTCTATTTTTAGTAATATGTGATAACCTTATAACTTCATTTTCATCTTCTAAAATTATATGATGTTCTCCAGCTGTTTTACTAACACGTCTTGACTCGATGTTTTTTGTGTTTAATAAATTAGAAAACATGATTGCTGTTCCACTAACTTTATCTAATTTATCAAACTGATGTTTTTCAATTATTTTTTTATCATAGTTATCCATAACTAAAATATTATCATTTAAAAAGTTAGTAATCATATTAATTCCTAATGAAAAATTACTAGAAATTAAAACAGGTGCAAAGTTGGATAATTCTTTTATTTGAGCCATTTTTTCTTCACTATAACCAGTAGTTCCAATAAGAAGTGGACAATTATTATTTTTAGTATAAAAGATTGCTTCATCAAGCATAGCTGGATGTGAAAAATCAATAATTATATCAGGTCTACCTTTTATTGTTTTTTTCTTTGTATCAATAACACCCATTACTTCAACACTATCTTTATTACTAATAATTTGGTTTATTTTTCCAAAACCAACTAATAAAACTTTCATTTTTTCTTCCTCATAACTATCTATAAAAATAGTTTCTCCTTTTAAAATAATTTCATCTTTTACTTCTATTTCCATAATACCACCAGCACTAACAGCTAATAAATTTGAATTCATATTATATAAATTTTGTAGCATATATCCACATGATGCGGAAGCTGTTCCGCAAGATTTCGTAATTCCTACCCCTCGTTCAAAAGTAAGAATTTCAAATACTTGGCTACTTAATGGTTTGACTAAACTTATATTGTATTCTTTATTAAATAATTTATCTTCATATATTTGATTAAGATATTTACTGTCTTCTTTAAAATCATCTGATAAAATCATCGCATGTAAGTTTCCTAAATTAAATCCTGTAACAATAAATTCTTTATCTTTTACTATTAATTTTCTATTTATAATATCATCTACATATTGACCTATCTCAAATCTTACTGAACTTATAAACGGTTCTTTATTAACAATTTCGCATTCATATATTCCTGATTTTGTTTTGATTTCTAAATATTTATAGATTTTAAATTTGTCATACAAATAATGCATTAGACATCTTATTCCATTACCACACATCATTGCTTCTGTGCCATCTTTATTAAAAATAAACATTTCAACAGGATCCATTCTAAAGACAATTAATCCATCTGCTTCATACTTTAGGCAAACCCTTTGTGCTACAAATTTATAATTTATATCATTTTCAAACTTAACAATTAAAAATGAATTACCACAACCTTCATACTTACTAATTCTCATTCTCTTCACCATTTAAGTGTATGATTAAATCAAATAAAAAATAGCACCTTTAATAAAAGGTACTATTATTTATATATATTATTTAATTATTAATAATTTTCTTTTCTTACTTCAAAATAACTTTGTGCGTGATCACATACAGGACAAATATTAGGAGCTTTTAATCCCATTACTAAATGTCCACAATTACGACATTCCCACATCGTCATTTCACCTTTTTCAAACACCGCTTGCATTTCTACATTATGAAGTAATGCTCTATAGCGTTCTTCATGTGCTTTTTCAATTTTTGCTACTTCCTTAAATTGATAAGCTAAGCGAGTAAATCCTTCTTCTAATGCATCTAAGGCGAACTGTTCATACATTTCAGTCCATTCATAGTTTTCGCCTTCTGCTGCATGTAATAAATTTTCTGCTGTATTTCCTAATTCACCTAATGCCATAAACCACATTTTAGCATGTTCTTTTTCATTATCAGCTGTTGCTTCAAAGATAGCTGCGATTTGTTCATAACCTTCTTTTTTAGCTACGCTTGCAAAATAAGTGTATTTATTTCTTGCTTGTGATTCACCAGCAAAAGCGGCTAATAAGTTTTGTTCAGTCTTTGTTCCTTTGTAAGAAATAACTTCAGATTTAGGTGCTTCCTCTTCAATCTTTTGGAAGTCTTCTGCACCATGTTTACAAAGCGGACATACAATGTCAGCTGGTAATTCTTCACCTTCATAAACCCATCCACAAACAGTACATACATATCCTTTAACTTCTTTATTCACAGTAGGTTTTGGTTTAACATTTTTATGATAATAGTCATATGTCATTGTAGGTGCTTTTGATACAACTTGTGCTTCAGTTACACTACATACAAACATACCATGAGAATCAAAGTCTAAATATTCTTCTACTTTAAGACTCATAAATGAATTAATGTAGTTTGGAAGTACTACTAATCCATTTTCTGAATGTTCTACACTAACATCTTTAAACTTATCAACAGTTCTTCCACTATGAAATCCATATCTTTCAAAAACGCTAAATTGCGCACTTGTTGTAAGTGTGTTAACATTCATCAATCCTGTATTTTTGATAACATCATGTGAATAATTTTGTTTATTAATTGTTACAGCAATTCTTACTGGATTACTAGTAACTTGAGTAACAGTATTAACTATTAACCCGTTATCTTTATTTCCATCATTAGATGTAATAACATACAACCCATACCCGATATTAAATAGGGCATTTTTGTCGATTTTATTTTGTTCCATAATTATTTTCTCCTATATTAATTTAAAAGAAATAATTGTCCTTTATAATTAATAATTTTCTTTTCTAACTTCGAAGAAACTTTGTGGATGATCACATACAGGACATAATTTTGGAGCATTTTTACCCATTACTAAATGTCCGCAGTTACGGCATTCCCACATAGTCATTTCGCTTTTTGCGAATACTGCTTGCATTTCTACATTGTGAAGTAATGCTCTATAACGATCTTCGTGTGCTTTTTCAATTTTAGCAACAGCTCTGAATTGATAAGCTAAGCGAGTGAATCCTTCTTCTTCAGCATCTTTAGCAAATTGTTCATACATTTCAGTCCATTCATAGTTTTCACCTTCAGCTGCATGTAATAAATTTTCTGCTGTATTTCCTAATTCACCTAAAGCTTTAAACCACATTTTAGCGTGTTCTTTTTCATTGTTTGCAGTAGCTTCAAAAATAGCTGCGATTTGTTCATATCCTTCTTTTTTAGCTACACTTGCAAAATAAGTGTATTTGTTTCTTGCTTGTGATTCACCAGCAAAAGCTGCCCATAAATTTTGTTCTGTTTTACTTCCTTTTAATTCCATTGTAATTTTCTCCTATTCTTATTTTTTATTTGAAACGATATAGTTTTCAATATCGTTTACTTCCTTAATGATTTCTTCTGATAAATTGATTGCACCATCAACTGTAACTAATGCATCATCTTCAATTCTAATTCCAATTCCTTCTTCAGCAATATATAATCCTGGTTCAACAGTAATCACGCAGCCTGCTTCTAAAGGTAATTCTCTTAATGCTACATCGTGAGTATCTAATCCTAAATGATGACTTACACCATGGAAATAATATTTAGATACTTCTTCATCCTTAGTGATTAAACCGATTCTTTTTAATTCAACTTTATAATAATCAATTAAAATTTGATTTAATTCTTTAGTTGTTATTCCTGGTTTAATATTACTAAATACTAATTTTTGCCCATTTAATACAATGTTATAAATTTCTTTTTGTCTAGCGGTATATTTACCATTTGCAGGGATTGTTCTAGTGATATCTGATTTATATAAGTTATACTCTGCACCTAAGTCAAATAATACTAAATCATTATCTTTAATAATTGTATTATTAGTATGATAATGTAGGATACATCCATTAGCTCCACTAGCCGCAATTGTTTTAAATGCGATGCCACTCGCACCATTAAATTTAATTTGTTGATCAAAATAAGATTCAACTTGATATTCATATAAACCTGGTTTAATGTTTTCCATTAAAGCCTTAATTCCTTTATTAGTTACTGAGATTGCCTTTTTAATTTCTAAGATTTCTTCATCTTGTTTTACCATTCTACATCTTGCGATTAAATCATGGCAATCATTTACACCTTCTAAAGTTTTTAATAACTTAGCTTCTTCCCCTAAAGGTTCAGAAAATAAATTAGGTTTAATGTCCATATAAAGACTATATTTTTCTTTGATTTCATTTAAGAAATTTTCGAATTCATCTAAATAACGAATATCAGTTATTCCACTTAGATTCATAACTTCTTCACTAAACATTTTTCTTCCGTTCCATTTAGCAAATAATTCATCATATTTATTAATGAACATGATATTTTTGATTTCATCTTCATCTTTAATCATAACAAAGATATCGTTTTGTTCATTAACACCAGTTAAATAGTAGAAGTTACGATTAATACAAAATTCATATGATTGGTCTTCGCTTTCTCTAATATCTTTTCCAGCAAATAAAATCATCGCACTACCATTTGGTAATAATTTAGCTACTCTTTCTCTTGATTTAATATAAAATTTTTTATCCATTTTCCAACCTCTTATTTTTTTGGAGTAATAACTTCTTTACCACCCATATATGGTCTTAATACTTCTGGAATAATTACACTACCATCTTCTTGTAAGTGGTTTTCAAGAAGAGCGATTAACATTCTAGGTGGAGCAACTACTGTATTATTTAATGTATGAGCAAAGTAATTTCCTTTTTCACCTTTAATTCTAATACCTAATCTTCTTGCTTGAGCATCACCTAAGTTAGAACAACTTCCTACTTCGAAGTATTTTTGTTGTCTTGGACTCCAAGCTTCTACGTCAATTGATTTAACTTTTAAGTCAGCTAAATCACCACTACAACATTCTAAAGTTCTAACTGGAATATTCATACTTACAAATAATTCAACTGTATAGTTATACATTTTGTTAAACCAATCCATAGAGTCTTCTGGTTCACAAACAACAACCATTTCTTGTTTTTCAAATTGGTGAATTCGATAAATTCCTCTTTCTTCAATACCGTGTGCACCTTTTTCTTTTCTGAAACATGGTGAATATGAAGTTAGAGTTTGAGGAAGTGATTCTTTTGTATTAATAGTATCAATGAACTTACCGATCATAGAGTGTTCACTTGTACCAATTAAATATAAATCTTCTCCTTCAATTTTATACATCATTGATTCCATTTCATCAAAACTCATAACACCAGTTACAACGTTACTACGAATCATAAATGGAGGAATACAATATGTGAATCCTTTATTAATCATGAAGTCTCTTGCATATGCAATTACACCTTCATGTAATCTAGCGATATCACCTAATAAATAATAGAATCCATTTCCAGCTACTTTACGAGCGCTATCTAAATCGATACCACCTAATTTTTCTAAAATATCTAAGTGATATGGTACTTCAAATGGTTTAACAGCTGCTTCTAAATAACGTTTTACTTCTACGTTTTCACTATCATCTTTTCCTACTGGAACACTTGGGTCGATGATATTAGGAATAATCATCATATTTTTCTTTAATTTAGCTTCTAATTCAACTAATTTTTCATCAAATGCTGCAATATCAATATTGATTTGACTAACTTCAGCTTTAATTTTGTTAGCTGCTTCAATATCTTTATTACGCATTAATGCTCCGATTTCACTACTTGCACTATTTCTTCTTGCACGTAATGCTTCTACACTTGCTTTGATGCTTCTAATTTCTTTATCTAATTCTACAGCTTCATCAACAAGCACTAATTTGTGATCTTGGAATTTTTTACGAATATTTTCTTTTACTAATTCCACGTTTTCTCTGACAAATTTAATATCTAACATCTTTCTTCTTCTCCTTTTTAATAAAAAAATCCCTAGGTTAAAAAATAACCTAAGGACGAATAACTACTTCGCGGTGCCACCTTAATTCTAGAATAAATCTAGCACTTTAAAACCTTTAACGCAGGCATACGGATTTCTCACTCCAAAGTAGATTCATTTAGCGTTCATATTATCTTCCACCAACCGATAACTCTCTTAAATGACTTAACTAAACTACTATTCTTTTTCTTCGTTTGATACTATTATAATCTAAAGATTATTTAAAAACAATCTTTTTTTCTTTATTTTAAACGCGTATTACTTTTTAAACATTTCCGTCAAACGAATAACAATTGGTGATAAGATTGAATTAATTACTAATTCAACAACAAATTGTAACCCTATCATTGTTACAAATAAATAAACTAATACATCTTCTCCCGCAGCCCATTCTTTTAATGTTGGAACAAAGAATAATAAGCACCCAATCGCAAAGATAAGTGTGTTTATAATCGGCATTGATACAGAAGATATAATTGTAGATACTGTTTTATTTTTACCCCATTTGTAAATATATCCGGCCATAATACCTGCCACAGTACTTTTTAAAATACATAAAAAGATTGTAGCAATAGGATTAACAACAAAGAATGCTTCTGAATTAGTTAATAAAACAACCAATCCCATGATAAATCCTAAAATACCTCCTGCTTTTGGACCGTAAATAATCGATCCAACTACAATAGGTGTTAAGGCTAATGTTATATTAAATGGGCCAAATTTAATAAACATTGAAATGTATTGCAGTACTGCAACGATTGCACCTAAACTACTAATTGCAACCATTTCTTTTATTTTTTGACTATTTTTTCTCATATTTTTCTCCTTTTTAGGCCTATAAAGGTCCCATAAGTACGAAATTATTATATTACTACAGGGAAGAAAAAACAAGAAAATATCTTATTTATAATAGTCGATTTTATTTAATTGTCTACTTCTAGCTATCGCTAATGTGTTTTCTGGAACATCAGCTGTTATTGTAGAACCACAAGCAATAAAACTATTGTTATGAATAACTACTGGCGCTACTAGATTAGTATTACAACCAATAAATACATTATCGCCAATTGTTGTTTTATGTTTATTAATACCATCATAATTAACAGTAATACTTCCACAACCAAAGTTACAATTTATTCCTATTTCACTATCGCCTATATAAGCTAGGTGACTTACTTTTGACTTATCATCTATCTTACTTTTTTTAACTTCAACAAAATTACCTATTCTACAATCATTTTTAATAACCGTATTATCTCTTAAATGAGCAAAAGGCCCTACAGTTGTTCTTTCTCCTACAACACTATTTGTAATAAGTGAATTAATAATTTGAGCTCCACTATGAACAACGCTATCAATTAAAATTGTATTAGGCCCGATAACCGCATCATCTTTTATTTCTGATTTTCCTAATATCAATGAATTAAATAAAATTTTTGCTTTATCACTAACCTTACTTTCTTCTGATATATAAATATTTATACCTTTAATTTCATTGATATATTTATTATCGATCATTTTTAACCATCCTTAATACTTTACTAATATTGCGGTTCATCCATTTTGATGAAGATTGATAAATAAAAATTCTAATTGCTTTTTCTGTTCCACTTTTTCTTAAAATCACATTAATGTTTTTTCTATTAGCGAATTTAGTTACTTTATCTTTTAATCTTTTACTTATATCAAAATCATTATTTTCAAAATAAATATTAATTGTTTTTGTATAATGCATTTTCACATCATATGTATATTCATGTAACTTTTTATTAGATGAAGATAGTATTTTTATTAACTGTAAAGCATTAGATAATCCATCTCCAAAAGGGACGATTGTTTTATTAATAATATGGCCAGAACTTTCCCCACCTAAGACGTATTCTCGCTCTAAGGCTTTAGAAATATTATGGTCTCCAACCTCCGTTATTACAGTATAAATTCCTAAGTCAGTTAACCTATTAATAATTCCTGGATTAACAATCTCTGTATAAACAACTGTTTTGCCTGTTAATAAATTATTATCAAATAAATCAAGTGCAAAAATATACGTCAGGAAATCTCCTTCATATATTCTATTGTATTTATCAACAACCATAATTCTATCGCCATCACCATCAAAAGCCACTCCAATATCATAGTCTCTTACTTTAAGTTCATGGATTAATGATGATAAATCAGTTGAACCACATTTATAATTTATATTTTTACCATTTGGATTACAATTAATAATTTTATCTTCTTTAAATAGTTCTTTTAAAATATAACTATAAGCTCCATTAGCTCCATCAAATAATATTTTTAATTCATTTTTTACCATCTTAGATTTTAAAAATTCTAAATATAATTTATTAACACTATAATCAATTTCTAAGTTAATTTTTTTATCATTGTTATAGGTGAAAATATTTTTTCTTTCGATAAATTTTTCAATCTCTTCACTTAACTCTTTTGTGATTTTACGACCACTATCAACTATTTTAATTCCATTATCTTGATATGGATTATGTGAGGCAGTTATCATAATTCCAATACAATTATTAACTAAAGTGTAATACATCAATCCTGGAGTCGGTATAACACCCGCAAAACTAATATCCTTACATCCATTTAATCCATCATATATGGCACTCGCAATAACTGGTGAAGATTCTCTTGTATCCATTCCAATTACTACCTTTTTTTCACTATTTCTAAAAAATAACCCTACTAAATATGCAAGGGTTAATGTTAATTCAGTATAAGCTTCACCCCTAATACCATCTGTTCTAAAATATTTCAATATATCATCCCCTATAAAAGTATATGAAAAACACCTTGAAAATATTGTAAAATAAAAGACCAAAAACTTAATTTTGGTCCTTACATATAACTTATTTATTTCATTTTTTTAATAATATTACCTAACATTTCCTCTACACGTTCTTTTACTTCTGTTATAATCGATAAACAAATATCTTTATCTAATTTGTTTTTTATTCCAACTTGTAATAAATCATCAATACTAATATCGATTCCTTTACCATTTACACTTGTTGTGTGTTCACCAAAATAAGTATTACTATATGTTAAATCATAAGCTGGAGATAACTCCCAACATCTTTTATCTAAATTATATAAGAAAGAAAAGTTTTTTGAGTGATCATCTAAATTATGTGAAAAAACATTAAAACACATTCTTCTATACATTTCATATGTATCTATATCATTTGTTAATATTTTTGTTAACTTTATTAACTCTATATAATCCAAAGAAGGTGCTCTATAATCTATCTCTAAAAGTCCTGCAACTGATACCATATGTACCCTTTTTCCATTTGAAACATCAAATCGTTCTATTCCAAAATATCCTGAAGAAATATTTGAAGAAAATAATTTTGTGTTTGGTACATTAATTCCACATTCTCTTGCACAGTGAAAATATTCATACTCAATTATTCCTGAGTCCTTACTATCTAATGTATTAGAGAATTTAACAATCCATGGTTTTCCTTCATAATTAATCAAAATTTTAGGTCTTGCTCCACCAGATGAACCACCTAGTTTATACATTTCATCTAAATTTAAACACTCTTTAGACATTAAAATATTCTTGCATTCTTCATTGATTTCGTCTAAAGTTAATTCATTGTTAGTTAATTCAATATTTTTTACAGGTTCGTATGATAAAGCTCCCATCCCATTATCACCAATAAATGAAAGCCTATCTAAAACTGTTATTCTACTTCTATCTACACCATGAGCACGTAACATTCTATCTAATAATAGATTTCCCCAACTATCTGGTAAGGAGTCAGCAAAAACACCAAACAATCCGTCGAAATAATTTGTAGTCGCTACAAAAACTTTATCACTCAAAGGTAATTTAAAAGGATTTAAAGAAAATCCATTTTCTAGCCACTCGCTAGAATATTTAAACATAATTTTCTTTTCTTTTGTTAAAAATAGAGTTCCTATTATTTTATCTTCAAATTCAACTAAAATTTTACTCATTTAAAATCTCCTCTATACTTTTATATTCTACTTGAGTAAATAGATTATCTATTTCATCGATAATGTCAAGTGCTCTAGTTATTCTTATTAATGAATAAAGTGATATCTCTCCAGATGTTTCAAATCTTTTAATTGAACCATAACTAACACCACTCATATAAGATAATTGTTGTTGTGTAATTGATCTTCTTTTTCTTATATTTTTAACCCTTAAAGCTAAATCATACATTATTTCATCGTTGGTTTTCCACATGTATCTACCCATAATTTTAACCTCTTTCTAATAGATAATATATTATCTATTATCACTGTTTTTAGTATATTTTAGATAATATTTTATCTATATATATTATACTATAAATTATCTTTTTAGTAAACAAATAGAAGAAAAAAAGACCAAAAATTTAATTTTGGTCTACATTAACATTTAATAATTTTAAGAAGTTTTGATATATATCATTATACTCTTCATTAGGTTCTACTTTATCTGTTTGATAAATAGTCTTTTCCATTTTATTAACAATAAAAGAACCTACATAGAAGTTTTTAGCTTGATAGTTTAGAATAATTATTTTTCTAAATAAGTGATTATCTTTTTCATCAAAAACATAAAATTGAATTAATTTATCATACTTCTTTTTATCAACATTATATTTAACTTGTTTTTCAGTAGCAAAGAATTCTTCTGCATTATCTATAGAAATTAAAGTATATAATGTTTTATTTTCTAAATATAAATCAATTGTTCCGTAATTTGCTTTTAAATGTTTTAAAGGATTTTCAAATTCTAACTCTTGGCTATAAGTATAAACTTTCCCTTTTCTTTTATTATCTAATTTCTTTTGAAAATGTCTTTGCCATAGTTGCGATGTAAATGTTGAAAATGTCATTAATAGTACAAACATTAAAACTAAAAATATTGGTTCATTCAATAAATTAAATGCATATAAAACTACAACACCAACCATTAATAAAAGTAATAATATCGAAATTAAAATAATCTTTTTATTTGATAAACTTTTAAATAAATTAAGCATTTTTCTTATTTCCTAAATATTTATCTAATTCATCTTTCATATTTTGAGGCATACTCTTTGGAACTGGGAAGTATACAGATGAAATTAAATTTTCTGATAACGAAATGATGAATAAAATTGTTTTTTCTAAATAGATTGGATTAATTAAACTAATAACATCTCGTCTAGAGTGAATTTCCGCTCCACCTCTAGGTGAAATTCTAGCAAATGATACAGCTGGAACATTATTAAATGCGAATGGTGTTGAATCAGATGAATAAACACCTTGATTAGTATCAATCATAAATCCAATATTTTTTGCATAATAATCGATATAATTTACTAAAGACATTTCACTTGTACAAACAGCGATATCTTTTCCTAAAGGTACCCCTGTCATATCAACATTAATACATAATTTATAATTTTCTAATTCTTCTTTATGAGTATTTACATAAGCATGTGATCCTAAAAGACCCATTTCTTCACTACCACACCAGATGAATTTTAATGTTCTTTTTGGTGCATTTTTAACATAGTAATGAAGTACTTCTAAAATAGTTACACTACCTGTTCCGTTATCATATGCTCCTGTTGAAAAACGTACTGAATCATAGTGAGCAGTAAAGCATACAACTTCTTCTGGTTTTTCACTACCTTTAATTGTAGCCACTAAGTTATGAGAAGTAGCTAAAGATTCTTTTTGGATAACTTTAAAATATACTTCTTCAGGGTTTGATAAAACTAATTTTTCACAATCAGTCATTCTCATTGTAAAACAAGGAATTTTACCATGTTTATAATGACGTTCACGTAATGCCTTTTCTTCTAAGTCAGTATTTGCTAAATCATCATAAATAGAACCACTTGCTACAACAATTGCGGCAACTTCTTTTTTAGCTAAGTCTTCATATACTTGATATGATAGTGGTGAAGTAAGTAAGATTGTTTTACCTTTTAAGTCTAATAAATTGATTTGTTTTGTATTTTCTAAATAATAAAACTCAGTAAATACACCTTCAGGATTAGTAGATGAACACATTCCAAAAGCATTAACATTATAAACTTCTCTTTTTGGCTTAGTTACTACGAATTCTGCACTTTCAATTTCAAATGAATTAACTTCAAAATCTTCAATAGTATTTTCTACACCTAAAGCATCAACTTCTCTTTTTATAATTTCTAATGCACTTAACTCTTCCTTAGTTCCACCAAGGCGTTCATAAGACATTTCTTCTAAAACTTTATACGCTCTTTCTCCGATATTCATCTTTTATTCCTCCAATAATTTTTCTAATTGGTTAACTAAATCACTTATTCTATCTACTACTGCCATAAAGCTTTCTTTATTAGTTAAATCAACACCAGCACCTTTAATAATATCTACTGGATATGTAGAACCACCTGCTTTTAATAATTTTAAATAATTTTCAAAAGCATTTTCTTCTTTATTTTTAACTTTAGAATAAATAGCTAAGCTTGATGCAAAACTTGTTGCGTATTGATATACATAAAATGGTGTATGGAATAAGTGTGGAATATAACACCAAACATATTTTTTCATTGGTTCAGTATTTAAATCAATTCCATAATATTGCATATATAAATCTACCATAATATTTGATAGAGATTCATGAGTAATTGGTAATCCTTTTACACCTAACTCATGTGCTTGATATTCATAGTCTGCAAATAATGTTTGACGATAGAATGTACCAATTAAACCATCGATTGCATTTTGTAATACAACAATTTTTAAATCTTTATCATTACTTGTTTTAAGTAAGTGATCTAATAATAATTGTTCATTAAAAGTAGAAGCAACTTCAGCTACAAAGATTGTGTAGTTAGCAGTTGTATAAGGTTGATTTTCATTAGAATATGAAGTGTGGATTGAGTGACCTGCTTCATGAGCTAATGTAAATACATCATCTAATGTATTATTATAGTTTAATAAAATAAATGGTCCTTCTTCATAAGTTCCTGTTGAATAAGCACCGGTTCTCTTACCAGGAGCAATATTAACATCAACTCTTCCTTCTTCTAATACTTTATGAGCTTTTTCCTTAAATTCTTCTTCCATACACTCAATCGCTTCGAAGAATAATGCCTTACCTTCTTCATAAGAATAATTTTTAGCATAACTTGATAATTCTAAGAAACGGTCATATGTATGTAATTCATCTAATTTTAAATATTTCTTTCTTAATTCATAATATCTTTTTACTGGTTCTGTATTGTTTTTACAAGTATCAACTAATGTTAAGAATACATCAACAGGAATATTATTATGTTCTAAGAATGAATGTAAGATAGTTTCATAATTTCTTGATTTCATACTTGCAATATTACTTTCAATAACACCACGGTAAATAGCGGCAAAAATATTTTTATGGCTTTCATAGAATTTATAAACTGCTTCAAATACTTTCTTTCTATCTAAAGGATCTTTACATGTAGCTAAATATCCTCTAAAGTTAGCTTCACTTATTTCTACTTCACTTCCATCGCTTAATGTAACCATTGTACTACTATTATCACTAACAGCTAATTTATCATACATATCATTAAATACAGCTAGTGGAGAATTAAAATATGATAATAATAATTCTTTATCAGTAGTTAAGATGTGTGTTTGATTATTAAATAATTTTTCAATCATAAAAGAATATGGTTTTAATTCTAGGTTAGTAGCTAAAAAGTTATCTAATGTTTCTTTTCCAATACTTACTAATTCACTATTTACAAATGATGATGCTTGAATTAATTCCATATAAACACCATATACAATTTGATATTCTTGTAACGCTTCTACATTTTTTTGATTTAAGTCAAAATTCATATGAGCGTATGTGAATAATTTACTTAATTTAATTTCAACTTCATCACTAAATTTAACAAACTCTAATAGTTTATTAACATCATTTAAATGTGATTGATAAGAAGAAAATTTACTAATACTTTCCTTTACAAAGCCTAAATCAGCTTGATAATCTTCTTTTGTTTTATATATTTTAGTTAAATCCCAATTCATAATTTGATTCCTTCTTTCTTTTAATACTTATTTTACCATATTTTAAAAATATATCTATTAATAGTTTATACAATATTTAAAAAGCGAATCTACCACTTAGTAAACTCGCTTA
>JBGVOE010000006.1:0-10778 GCA_045126355.1 Anaeroplasmataceae bacterium
TATCAAGCTAAAATACACTTGAAAATTCCATCCTTTTTACATATACATTTATTTGTAGTGACATACATTGAAAGTTTGTTGTGTAAAACATACATAGTTATTTGTTGTGGTATACTAACATACACGATTATTTAATATATCAAAATTTTTAATAACAGTTTATAAAAATAGAAAGATTAGGACTTCAATCCTAGTCTTTTTAATTTAATTTTATAGATTTTTTATTATATTAAACTTATAATAAAAGTATAGTTACGTTTATTAATAATTTAATATTTTATAAGATACACTTTTAAGAGGTGGTTTATTTGAGGAAGATATTTTTTTTAGTTTTACTTTTACTTGTTTTATCATCTTGTGGTGGTGTGGAAGAGAGTATTAGTCCTTATGACACATCCTTCTATTATGAAAAGACAAGTGATAAAGTTATTAATTTAGATTTGGAAGACAGAGAATTTTATGATAATAAATTTTTAGAAGATCGAATTCCTAATCAATGGCCTTCTTATGGTATTGGTGATCCTTTTGTATATCGTTTTAATGGTAAATATTATTTATATTGTTCTACAAAAGATCGTTATGTTGGTGTTAAGGCTTGGGTTAGTAGTGATATGATGGATTGGACTCCTGTAACTGGTGAAGGGTTAGAATATGGATTTGTATGCCAAGACCCCTCAACAGTATCTGCCTATGCACCAGAGGTAATTTATCGTGATGGATATTTTTATATGTGTCAATCATCAGGAGGAAATGGCCATTATTTATATCGCGCTTTAAAACCTGAAGGACCTTTTATTCGTATTACTGATAATATTGGAGATTCTATTGATGGTTCATTTTTTATAGATGATGATGAGACGATGTATTTTTCTAGAGCTAGTTCAGATGGTATTATTATTAAAAAGTTTAATGAAGAAAAATTATGTATGGAAGGTTATGATGTAATTGATGCTTCATTTATGAATGGTTGGACAGAAGGGTCATATATTTTAAAAAGAGATGGAATGTATTACTTAACTTATACAGGCAATCACATTATGTCAAATGGTTATCGTGTTTCTTATTCATATGCCACAGAAGAAGAATTTGAAAATAATTATGCGTTTAATAAAGGTGATGTTTTATTAATAAATACTGATAATGATTTTAAAGGATTAGGACATTCATCAACTGTGATGGGACCTGATTTAGATAGTTATTATATTGCATATCACAATCTTATAAATACAATTCCAACACGTAATTTTAATTTAGCTAGATTATCATTTAATGGTTCTAATATGAGGGCTGACACTTGTAGTATTTATGATAATTATGCACCTAGATTACCTTTATTCTCATCTGAAGGTAAAGAAGGACTTTTAGAAAAAGATAATTTATATTTAAATGATGTTTTATCTACTGATATCTTTAGTGCTGAATTTAATTTTATTGGTGATAATGCTAATTTATATTTTTCATATTTAGATAATGAAAACTATAATTATATAAATGTTAATAATAATGTAATCAGTGTATATCAAGTATTAAATAATAGTGAAAAATTGATTGGTAGCGTAAAACTTAATCGAAAATATGATTATACTAAATTACATACAATTAGATTAGCTCATAATGATACATTAGATATCTATTTTGATAATATGAGAAAAATAAATGATTTAGAAATAGAGTGTTCTAATGGTTATATTGGTTATTCTAATAATATAGAAATACACTATACCGCTTTAACTGATGTAGCTAAGGGATCATCTGATAGTAAAGAGATCCATCAAAATAATTTTTCTTTAAAAGATTATGCCTACTCTAATACTGATATTAAGCTTAATGATGGATTTTATGCCGGCAGTAAAAATATAGTGTTAGAAAAAGATAATGTAGTAACATACCCTATTTTTATTAATGAAGATGGTAATCATGATTTTGATTTAATGTTTAAAAAAGATTATGCAGGTAAAAAGGTTAAATTTAGAATTGATAATGGCGATTATATTGTAGCTAGAGTTCCTGATGTAAAAAATAACAGTAGTGAATATATTAAAACAACAATATTTAAGCAAAATCTAAAGTGTGGGTTACATACATTAACAATAGTTGGTATTGATAGTATTGAGGTGATGGAGTTAAGTATTAATTATGTTGAAGAAATACTTGATACATATTCATACAGTTTAGATAATGAGGAAGAATTAAACTATATATCACAGTGGATGATTAGTGATAGTGGGCATGCTGCTAAAGCAGTTGACCGCAATGTTTTATATATACCTTTTGATAATCTTAAAAATTGTGTAGTTGAAGTTGATGTAATGTTATTAGCAAATACTAATAAAAATTCCGCTGTTGGTATCGTCTTAAGAGCGGATAATGCAGGATTATATCAAACGGAAAACGATACTGGAATTCAAGGATATTTTTGTGGATTTAATTCATATTCTATCTTTATCTCAAAATATAATTATGAATATTCCCAAAAATTTGTAGCTGAAGAAAAAGTGTTACATAAATCAGGAGAAATGCATCATTTAAAAGCTACTATTAAAGACAATAATATTATTTTTGATTTTGATAATGGTAAATATATTTTAGAATATAATGACCCATTAAAATATAGCACTGGTAATTTTGGATTATACGCAGATGACGCAAACGCAGTCTTTAAAAATCTGAAAGTATATCCAATTAAATAAATTTATATATTAGAAAAGGGAGTGAAGAAAATATATGAAATTTATTAAAAAACTTTTTATTTTATTACTGCTTGTAGCATTAACTACTTTTACTCTTTCTACTAGTAATATAGTTTGCGCAGAAGGAAGAATGGAAGATGGATTAACATTCCCTAATGCAAGTGAGGTATATGATACTATGGAAAACTTGAAGGTTATGCCTAAAACATTTGAAGCATATATTCATATTCCTACTTCACAAACTAAGCGTGCAGGTATTATTTTTGGTAATTATGGTCCAGATAATACAACTGCTAGTTACAGTTTTGAAGTTTATAGTGATGGATATCCAAAACTTTATTATGATGTTGATAATATCGGTTCTAAAAATCCAAGTCCTGTAAATATTAACTTTAAAGAAGTTGATGTTCGTTCAGAAGGTTTTGTTCACTTAGTTATTGTTCATGATACAGCTAATAAGAAAGCTCATTGTTATTTAAATGGTGAATTAAAGCAAAGTGTGGATGTAGATGAACCTGCTGATTATAATGGTTATAATTTTGTACCTAGTAAAACTGCTAGAGTAGGTGGAGATTATCGTGGTGGAAATGGTCAATACTTTAAAGGTAGTATTAAAGCTTTAGAATTTTATTCTGATGTTAGAAGTAGCGAAGAAATTAAAGCTGACTATCTAAGAGTATTATCACAAAATCCTGATGATAAAGATTTGATTTGTGCATATAATTTTACACAATCAGATGATAAATATTTAAAAGATTTATCAGGTAATGGTTATACATTAGATTACTCTGGTGATGATAATTTAGATATTGATGCGATTAAATTTGAAAGTGAATCTAGATATGTTACTAAAGAAAACTATGAAGTATTCCCACATACTTTTGAAGCTGAAGTTTTAATTCCTAAAAAATTCTCAGATAGAGCTGGTGTTATTTTAGGTAATTATGGAAATGGTGCTAGTATTAGTTTCGAAATTAATACATCAGGTAGACCAAGATTATTCTATACAGATACAACTGGTAAAGATCAATCAATTATTTTCCAAGCTGATGTAAGAACTGGAACATGGACTCATTTAGTAATTACTCATGATTTAGAAAATAAAAAAGTATATTGTTATATTGATTCTAAATTAGTAGGAGAATCAGATTTATGTGTCGAATATAATGATAATATTATTAACAGTCCGCTTGTTTTAGGTGGAGACTTAAGAAGTGGTAACGAACAATACTTTAAAGGATTTATTCGCTCAGTTGCGGTCTTTTCAAGTGTTAGAACACAAGAAGAAATTATTAATGATTATCAAAATGGTGTAGACTTAAATGATTCTAATTTAATGGCTTGTTATAAAATTGATAAATCTAATGAAGGTAAAGATATCAATAACCTAGCAAGTGATAAATATGATTTAAATCATGAAACTACTTGGTTTAGCGAAAAGGATGAAGAAGTAATGGATTATGCTTATTCATTCGCTGTTGTTGGTGATACTCAAATTATGGCAAAACGTTATCCAAATGATTTTGGAAAAATATATGATTGGATAATTGATAATAAAGAAAGTAAAAACATTCAATATGTATTTGGTTTAGGTGATATAACAGATGCTAATACTCCACAAGAATGGGCTTTAGCTGGAAGAGAAGTTTCAAAATTAAACGGTGTTGTTCCTTATTCATTAGTAAGAGGAAATCATGATAGTAGTAATAACTTTAATAAGACATTCTTTAATAATGAATACTGTAGTCAATTTGATGGTTTCTATGATGAGGCTCAAATCGATAATGTTTATAATGCATTTACTGTTGGTAAGACTGATTATTTATTAATTACATTAGATTATGGTGCAAGTGATGAAGAATTAGAATGGGCAGGAAGCATTATTGAACAATATCCAAATCATCGTGTAATCATAACTACACATTGTTATATGTTTAGAGATAAAACAACACTAGGACCAAACGATGTTTGTCCTCCTGCTGATTCAAATGATGCAAATTATTCACCAAACAAAATTTATAACAATGGTGATGAAATGTGGGAAAAATTTGTTTCTCAATATGGTAATATCTTCTTAGTATTATCTGGTCATGACCCATGTGAAAATATTGTTACTTTACAATCTGAAGGATATCATGGAAATACTGTAACTCAAATGTTAATAGACCCACAAGGAATGGACGCATCAATCGGAGCTACTGGTATGGTATGTATGTTATACTTTAATGAGGATGGAACTGAAATGGAAATTGAATTCTATTCTACAGTTAAAAATCAATACTTTAAAGAATCTAATCAATATAGAGTAGATATTTCTAAAACAGGAACAAGCACACATAACTATAATATGCAATATGATGAGAAAGAACATTTTGGGACATGTGAATGTGGAGTTACATTTAAAGAAGAACATAAATGGGATAATGGTACTTTACTAGATGGAAAAAAAGAATACAAATGTATGGAATGTGATGCAACTCGAGTTGAAATAATTGAAGATGAAAACCCTGGTAATAATGACTCTAGTGGATGTAATGGATCTATTGTAACATCTATAGCGTTAATTAATATTTTAATGTTTGGAATTATTGTTTCTAAGAAAAAGAAGAAATAAATATAAGTTAAGATCATAATTAAATTATGGTCTTTTCTTTATGCCGCTTTTTGTAATATTATGATATAATTATTTCACTGATAGTTTTAACTATAATTTCATTTGTAATACCAATGTTAAAAATATATAGAATTAAACCAGTTAAAATTATTAAAACAAAAGAATAAGAAAGAGTGATAGTATGATTGCTAAAATTAAATTAGATGATAGAGAATATTTTTCTTATATTTTCTTTATATGTAAATGTGAATATCAAACTAAAGTAATTGTATATAATGAAGAAGAAAATAAGTTTGAGTTTATCAATGCTTTTAAAAATAAATATACTTCTGAAAGAGTAGTTTATTTATTTGATTTTAAAGAAGAAGATTTAATTTCCAAAAAACAAATACAACTACATTCATC
This sequence comes from Anaeroplasmataceae bacterium, assembly GCA_045126355.1. Lineage (GTDB taxonomy): Bacteria > Bacillota_I > Bacilli_A > Acholeplasmatales > Anaeroplasmataceae > CAZSIA01. The sequence goes on from JBGVOE010000006.1 coordinate 5,710, forward strand.
TATCCTTGATGATTGTATGGGGTATTCTTGGCTGATTGAAAATATTGATTTACTTAATGATATTGAAGCAGGAATTAGTGTAGATGCAAAATATTTAGAAATAGCTAAAGGCTTAAATTCTACTATTGATGTATATCGTTGGCATGAAGTAGAAAGTCAAGAAGATATAGATGAATTAATGGATATATCTGGAGCTTTTCACGATTCTTACATTAGAGATATTAAAGGTATTTTCGGTAGACCTTACGAACCAGAATTTGAAACAAAATTTCAAGTAGCGTTTGAAATGTATGGTAATAGTTTTGATCTAATGATGGAATTTGATGGTGGTGTAGAAATAAATTATTATTTATATGAACATTTAAACGGTATCTATTTATCTACTATTTTAATGCATGAAGGACGTTTCTATTGGATAGATGGTGGCGATGAATTATCACCTATAGATATTAAAGATAATCCATATATTTCATCAGGAAGATTGAGATGGAAGATTGTTGATAAAAAAGAAAAGTAGATGAGTTTTTAATAAAAAAATGGGTTTAACATTTAACTATGTTTTACCCATTTTTCAATTTATTTACTTAAATTTGAAATTACACTATCCCATTCAGCATCGTTAAACATCTTAAAGACATCTTTATTAGAATATTCTGTTAGTTTTTGAATAAATATTTCAAACTTTTCTATTTTTGACTGGCTATTAATATTAGGGAAATTTTTAAATGTTTTACTAACTGGCTCCCAACCAATTGTATAAGTTATTTCAGTGATTTTAGCCGCTAGTGAAGAACAAAATAGTACCTTGATATTATCAAGCCTACCATGTTCTTTATATAATTCATCCGCGTAATTATAGTAATTTAATTCTACATCTTTATTTAGACAAACCTTAAATCCTTGTTCATACAAAATAAATGGAATTTTAATATTAGCTAAAGCTTCTCCATCAAAGTTCCAATCAGGTTTATCAAATAAATGACTAAGTTCATGAAGGGATCCAAATGATACATCTCTTATCTTTTGACGTCTCATTCTAATTACTTCATCTATCATACATTTATTATTTATATGAACTACAGGTTTACTATAATAGATATAACCCCAGTTATTACAATTTGTATGTGTGCGGAATTCGATAGTAGGAAATGGCATTAATCCTGTTAGTCTATTATAAGAATAAACTGCCTTTTCTAAATCATTTGCCCAAGAAAGTAACCAATTATAGTTTGCGTAGTTTAGGATTTCTGGTTCTATTCTTAAAGCTATTTTATTTGTAGTACTTTTTATTTCGATATAAGGATAACCATTAGTAAGTGATTCATCTTCAAATGTAAAATAAAAGCCATCTCTAAATTCATTTTCTTCACACAGTATTAATTTATTATCTATAGAATAGTGAATAAAAGAATTATTAGAGTCTGCGTGTTTTAATAAAATTATCCCATTATCATTTTTAAGAATATTCCAATGTTGTTCAGTATAACCACTATCGACTGCGATTTGAAAGTTACCCCACCAATATTCAGCATATAAATGATTTTCAATATCTTTTAAATAAAAACGGTTATCTTCAAATATTTCAACTCTCCATAAATATCTTTCATTAGAAAGTTGTAGTGTGTTATCAATTATTCCTAAATATAGTCCATTAATATGTCTAATATAAGTAGTGCCATAACAAGGATTAAGATTATTAAAATTTGTTAACATAACTCATTCACCTTCTTTGTGTATTAATATTATACACTTTTACAACTAGTTTTTTATTAAAAAATAAATATAATTAAATTAAAGAAAAATATTTTAGGAGTAAATATATATGAAAAGAAATTCAAATATTAAAGTTTATAATTCTTTTAAAGTAAATGGAAATGGAATTAATTTTTTTATACCTAATGATAAAGAATTATATAAAAAAGGTAAACCTACTCATGGATTTGGTCAAATTAAATACGCAGAAGGTTCAGTATACACAGGAGAAGTATATTTTGATGGGACAAATTATCATAAATTAGGATATGGTAAACAAGAATTTACTTTCTCTGGCTTAGGTTGTGTTGATCCAGTAATAAATGAAAAAATCTATTTATTTGTAGGTGAGTTTGATTATACAAAAACAAACTGGATATATGGAAATGGAGTACTTTATTATCGTGACCCTGAAGGTAATCCATCTCGATTTGTTAAAGGCTTTTTCTCATGCCTAGATAAAGTAGCAGAATATAAAGGAGAATTTGATTATTCTTTATTAGTAGATGGTTACAGTAAAGAAATGGAATCAGATTATGTGAAAAAATTTAGTTTGATTCAACCTGAATTAGATGATTTGAAAGACATTGTCACACCAGAGGTATTATTTATAGGTGATTCATATTTTGAATTCTTTCACTATGAACATTTTGCAGGGGATGTATTTAAAAACATTTATGATACAACAAAATACTTAAATATTGGTGTTGGTGGAACTAAGTATTCTGACTGGATGGAATTATTAGATAATATTACTTATTTTCCAAAATTTAAAAACATTGTTATTAATTTAGGTTTTAATGATCTTCATTATAATAAAAAGAATACTCCTACTAAAGTATTTAATATGATGGAAAGCGTGTTAAATAAATTAAATATGATGTTTGATAATCCTAATATTTATGTACTAAATGTTTGTCATTCTCCAGCTAATGTTTCTTTATTTGATAAAGAGGTTAAATATAACAAACTGTTAAATAAGTATGCAAAAAAACTAGGTATTACGATAATTGATAATAGTAAGGCGATTTATGAAAAGAACTTAACTGTAAATGTTTTTGATGATGATAAAGTTCATTTAAATCCAATAGGATATCAAATAATGATTGGTGAAATCAATAAATATTTATAAAAGGTGAAAAAATGTCTTATTTAAAAAATTTTAATGGTACTATTCTTCTAAGAATGGAAGATGGAGTTTTTAGAGAGTTTGATGGACAAATTAAATATTATGTTAAAGATAATAGAGTAACAGATTTCTATGGTAAAACTTTATTTTTTATAGATGGTGAAATTATTAAAGACTTTTATGGTAGAACTCTATTAAGAGTATCACGTGGTGAGATAAAAGACTTCTATGGTAAAACTCTTGCTAGATTTGATTCGTCTACAATAAAAGATTTTTACGGAAGAACAGAATATCGTATAGATGGTTTTATGTCTAGACGTGAAATGATGGCTTTAATCGCTGTACTTTATGCTTAAAAATTAAACTTAAGAATCACTTTTAAAAGTGGTCCTTTTTATGTATAAAAATAAATATTGTTAAAAGTATAGAAAATCTTGTATAATTTGGTAGTGTCAAATAATTTATGAAAAATTGAAATTTGATACTATTAAAAAATCATCCAAATAATAATGGATGAAAAGTTAATGATCTTTGACAAAAAAGATTAACCTAAAAAAACCTCATCGAGGCTTAATTGGGTTAGGATTCATATTAATTTATATATTGTTGGCTTATGTTTAAAAGCTTAATCCATTTATCTGGCATTAGGGTACATTCTTGTAATTCTTCAAGTTCGACTGGTGTTTTGTAACCCAAAGAAGAATGAGTTCTTAAGAAGTTAAAAAAGGTCACATAAAGGGTCATATAGATATTTGCACAACGGTTATTGCTATAGCCATTTGTACCATAATAATTTTGTTTATATGTACGATTTAATCGTTCTTCAGCTTGCTTGAATGATCTATATTTCCTAGAAGTTTCATCTTTATTAGATACTCCTATAACTTGTTGTAAATCAAAGTTTATACCGTTCATGGCTAAAAATAATTGAGCGGCATTATATATTGGATTTCCATCAGTGATTAATAATAAATCATCAGGGATTTCTTCGTATTTATTTAATGCCATCAAGATTGATTCAACGGCGTTTCGAGTATCTCTATTTGGATAAATATGCCATGCTGTGATGATTTTCTTAATTGTATCTGAAAAGAAGAAAACATAGTTTTTCTTACCTGAAACATTGATATAAGTCTCGTCACCCGTTTGGATATTTCCTATATCATATTTATAGTTGGTTATTAGATATTGTGTTAGTGAAGCTGCTGCTTCAGCGTAGTTTGCGACTGTTTGATGTGATATCTTTACTCCAAATAAATCATAGATGAGTTGTGAAGTCTTTCTGGTTGATAAACCATAATTGATATAAGAGGTCAAAATAGTGCCTAAAATAAACTCGGAATGGTGAATGTTTTTTAGTTTAATTTTGGTTTGTAATTCAAATTTAGGCTTTGTTACGTCATTTAATTCAAACTTAAAACTTCTGAAACGATATCTTAATTTATCTATTCCAGTGATTGTTTTTAATGATTCATCTCCTTGTTTTTGACGCTTGAGAGAATCTTTATAAAAAGAACAATCATCATTTCTACAACGATAAACAATATATCCTGAACGATCATGATGTACATCTAATTTACTATGACAATGTGGACAATAGAAGCCTATTTCATCATACTTACGGGTATTTACCTGGAATGTATTTTGACAGGCTTTACAAAGATATTGTCCTTTGTGATTGTTATCGTAAATATATTCATTAGGAGCTCCACAGTGAGGACATTCTCCTTTGTAAGGCAATTCTGCTTTTCTATTTACAGGTTTGATAGGTTTTCCTGTTTCATTTAAATGATTTTGATTAAGAATTTCAAAACTAGAAACCGGGGCTTTAGATTGCTCTTCTAATTCTTGTAATTCCTTACCTGTTATAGGTCTCTCGTCAACCTTAAAACCTGCGTAAGGTTCACCTTCATTTGATGGGCGTGATTGGTTATATATTGCTTTTCGTAATTTAGGATTTAGAGAATCTAAGATTTGTTTAAATTCTAAAACACATGAACAAATTTCCGATACTTTCTTTGATAGTTCATCATTAGATAAAAGTTTTAAGATTTCATCAGGAACGGGATTCAACATCTCGATAAGATGTAAATTACTTTCAATAATATATAAATTTAAATTAATTGAATCAATATTATTTCTTAATTGATTAAGTTGTGCTATACTTTCCATGGGTAGATTCCTTTCT
>JBGVOE010000007.1:0-4264 GCA_045126355.1 Anaeroplasmataceae bacterium
ATAGATTTCACCAAAAGAAACCGACACTGTACGGAGTGAATCATGTGTAACTATCTGTTCTGCACTATTCATAAAGCACCTCTTACACAAGGGAGGCTTTGGTGCAGTGTGTAACTGTTAGACAAATTCTAATTTATCTACTAATTCAATTATAACATACAAATTGTATTTTTGTTAATCCAGCATCTTTTCAATCGAATAATCAAATATTTTACAAAAATTATATATGTACTCTAATGATGGTAATCTTTCACCTTCTTCAAGTAAAGCAATTGTCTTTCGATTGACATTTAATCTTAAAGCTAACTCTGTTTTACTCATTTCATTAGCTTCTCTTATTAATTTCATTTTTAATCCTATTTTACATGGATTCAATTTATGATAATGTTCAACATTCTCATTAAAGAATATTTTTTTCCATTTTTCATAAACATCATGCACTAATTTTTCACACAAGTAATTAATATTTTCTTTTCCCTTTTCTAGAACTTCAATAGCATTCCTTTCACCAACACTTAATATAGAAAATAGTTGTTCATCTAAATCTTTTAACATTCTATATTCAGTGTAATCTTCTATATCTTCATCAGAGAAAATTAATTTGTGTGTTTCATACTTATATAATTCAAACATAATTGTCCTTCTATAGATTTGAATATATCTAACAAAAGACTTAAAGGTATTGGAAATATTATATTTGTGTTTTAAATACATACATCTCTAATACCTTATTAGGAATTTTCATCGAATTTAGAATTTCAGACAATTTTATATAAGCACTTCTTGGATACTCATCTTGAACATAAGCTTTTAAATGAGAATCCGAATAACTTAATAAATTCTTATCAAATAAATCCGTAATTTTAATTAAGCTTGAAGCACCTATTTGATTCATCATTAAAATAACTTCTAATACTGTAATAAGTTTTCTCGCTCCAATTATTTCATAGAATGATGAATGTGATTCAATCACTTGAATATTTCCAATCTTTTTATTACCAACAGATAAATTTGTTTTTATAGTTTTCTCTACTGGTTCTTCTTCAACAATACCTAAAGTATATAAAAGATATTCCCCTGTAGGTATACCTCTATCATCTTTAAGATAATGTTTTATAATTCTATCTTCATCAGACATATCAGATTCACCAATTAAATAAACTCCTTTTGACACCTGTCTAAGAATACCTTGATCTATAAGTCTAGTAACAATTTTTCTTAGATTAACATTTGGGATATCTGAGAAATTATGCTTAGAAAGATAATTTAAATCAAATACACCACCAACATTATTTTGGCAGTAATTTCTAACTATTCCTGTATCACTTACTCTTCTCATACCTATATTATATCATAAAAACGTGACAATGTCACATTATTTGATTAAAACTTTATTGAACTATATACTTTGTATATAAGTGTGCGTCAAAAAATAACACTCATATAAAAAATAAGATAAGAGGATTACGTTGATTGTAATTAATTCTTATCTTTTTTATTGGTTTATCCACCAAACTTCGCGACGAGGGATTCAACCCACTTTATTTTATTACTTCACTTATATGTTTAGAATATGGAGTTAGATCTATCACATTTATTTTGTTAATATTATTTAATACATATTCTAGATATTGTTCTACATTAATATTATTAATCTTACATGTTTGAATTATGGAAAATAATTTAGATGTATATCTAGCTCCAGAATATGACCCAGAAGTTTGAAACACTTTTCTTTGCACAACAAAAGGTTTGACTGCACGCTCACAAGCATTATTAGTCAATTCTACATATCCATCTTTCATAAACGCAAATAAATCAGGCCAACAATCTTTTGTGTAATTAATTGCATTATCTAATGCTGAACCATTTAAAGGATTACAATTAAATACTAAATTTTCAATATTTTTAATAATAATAGGCATATCTTTTTGACGTAGTTTTAATATTTGAATTGGATTCTTTTCTTGTTTTTTATATCTCTTTTCTAATTCAAACAATTTACTTATTTCTAATAATATCTTATATGCAATACTATTATTTTTTGATTTAGAATCAAGTGCTTTAACAATATCTGCAAATCGTCTTCTGACATGCGCCCAACATCTTTGTAATTTAATATTTGGATTATTCTTTTTTAAGGTGTCATAACCAGAATAATCATCACAATGTATAACACCACTAAATGATGATAACCAATTCGCTGTTTGATCTATTTTTCTATTTTCATGAAAGTCATATATTCGTATTTGATTACCACTATAGAAACTAGAAGTGTATACATACACATAGCTTTTCTTTCTATCTTTATTTTTTTCATCTTTTTTAGTTACTACAAGAGTTGTTTCATCACTATGTATAACATTCTCACTATTATTAAGTAAATCTTGTTTCATTTGATTATAAATAGGTTCAAGTACTTCACAAGATTTAGCCATATAATTAGCTAAGTTTTGTTTAGTAATTTCAAATCCTAAAGAATTTGTTAAATGTTGTGCTAGATGATGAAAAGGAATTCCTAATTCATATTTATGATACATGATAAAAGATGCTAATGATGGAGTTAAAATACTTCCATTAAATACTTCATTAGTAATTGGGTAATATAATTTATTATCTTTTTCATTGCATTCTGGACATTTCTTATTTTGTTTAATTAATTTTATTACTTTAATTTTTGATGGAATAACTTCAACTGCATATCTTATTTTTTCTGATACTACAACAAGTTCTTTTCCACAAGTAGGACAGTTTTCCTCTTCTGGCATTATATATCTTACTTCACTTACATGTTTTTCATAATCAAACTTTTTTTTGTTATATTTCTTTCCTTTATTTGTCTTCTTGATTATATTTTCTTCCTTGATAATTTCTTCAGTTTCATTAATAACTATATAATCTATTTTTTCATTCTTAGGAAGTATTTGTTTTATTCTTTCTATACCATACTTTTCTTGATAACTAGCTAATTCAAGTAACACTTCATTCAATCTTTCGTTTGTTTTATAATGTCTTGCTTTTTCATTTGCTAATTCATTTTCAGTATTTTTTAATTTACTTTCTAGTTCTTGTATTCTTTTAAGCATTTCTTCTTGTGTCATAGTTATCAACTCCGTTATTATTATAACATATTAAATATAAAATTAAAACTATATACTTTGTATATAGTTTTAAAAATTATTTTAATAATAATCTATTTGCTTGTTTTCTCTAATTATTCTCGATTCTATAACTTCAAGTCCTTTACATAACCCTTCTAGTTGTTGCTTACTTATCTTTTGACCGATTTCTAATCCGTTTGGCCATTTAAATTTCTTCTCAAACATTTTATTTTGTAATAACCACGCTCCATAATCATCTTCATAATATATTTTTATCATTCTACAGTCTTTTGAACAAAACACAAATACAGAATGTCTTATCTCCATTTTACTAAATGATGACGCTACTATTATTTGTGCTTTATTCAATCCAAACCTCATATCTATATTTTCACTATATAAATAAATATTTTTACTCTCTTTAAAATTTATCATAATATCTTCTCTAATATCTTTTCTGCTTGTTCTAATGATGTTGTTATTTTTAATTCTTTATATTCTATTACTACAATTGAATGATCAAATCTACTAAAGTGGTTGCTTTTCTTTAGCTTTTCAACTTCACTTAACATATTTACTCTTATATCTTCGGTTTCTATTATATTGTTTTCTTTCTCACTTATCGTATTAACGTTAATGAATTTTCCATGCATATTATTATATGCTCTTATCCAATCTCCTAAAGTTCTTTCTTTTATTTCATTTTCTCTTGCGTATTGTCTTATTGTTTTTCCTGATATTCTAAATTTCCTTACATGCTCATATCTTTCTAAATCACTATAATATTTTCCCATAATAAAAATCGCCTCCTAATACTTTATTAGAATAGCGATTTTTGACTATTTGTTCGAGTGTGTTATTTTTTGACGTACACTAATAAAGAACCATATTCTAATTTAAATTTAACAATACTTCCAACTTTATATTCAGCATTATTTTTAAAATAAATGATATGATTTTATTTATATTATATTTCTTATTTGATATAATTTAGATAAGGGGAAATATTGTGGATGAATTAAGAATAATAAATGCTAAAATATTTCCAATGCCCGAGTGGTGGAATGGTAGACGCGATGGACTCAAAATCCATTGTCAGTGATGACGTACGGGTTCAAGTCCCGTCTCGGGCACCATTCATATTGAAATTTTAGGAAGTGATA
>JBGVOE010000008.1:0-5720 GCA_045126355.1 Anaeroplasmataceae bacterium
AGGACCATATAGATATAATATTCCTAAACGTAAATTTAATAAACCTAGAGGAGAATTATTATTTGCAGGTGCAAATGAGGCAAGAAATTCTGCATTACGTAAGAATAAAAAACGTAAGAGAAAGATTGGGGTAAGAAATGAATAAAAAGAAAAAAACACTTCTTACTATATTTAAAATTTTCTCTATGGTTTTAGTTAGTGTTTTAATTGGTTATAATTTATTTATAATTAATGCACAGGTATTTTTAAAAGAAAAATTACCTATGCCATTAGGTTATGGAACTGCTGTAGTTGTTTCTAATAGTATGTATCCATATTTAGAAGTAAACGACTTAATAATTGTTAAAAAAACAAACGATTATGAAGTTGGAGATGTCATTGTTTATGACGAAGGATCTGTATTAGTTGTTCACCGTTTAGTTGAAATAGATGATCAAGTATTTGTAGCTAAAGGTGATAATAATAACGCCAATGACAGAGCATATTCAGTTAGTTTAATAAAAGGTGAAGTTGTTAAAATTGTTCCTGGTATGGGAGTATTACAAGAAGTATTTAATAACCCTATTGTTAAATTTATCTGTTTAGCTATTGCTTTTGTTTTATTTGAATTATCTATTAAATTAGATAAGAAAGAAAAACCAAAAGAAAATATTGAATTAGAAGAAGAAATAAAAAAATTAAAAGAAGAATTAAATATAAAAGAATAATATATACCACTGTTTCAAATTATGAAATAGTGGTATTTTTTTATATATGTTTGCAGTTTATGAATAAAAAATATTTGTTTTATACTTGAAAGCGAAAAAAATATGCCATAATATATTCACAAGGTATATTTATTTAATAAATAACATATATTATAATGTCATATGATATTGGGCTGGCTTTTGTCATGGTCCACCAACAGCGGAAAATAGTTCCGCTTTTATTTTTTTATAAAGATACTGGCAACTTTTGTCGCTCTTATTTATTAGATTTTTGTTAATACTTAGTATTCTTTTTGTTTTGAAAAATAGAAATATTTGAAAGTAATCTTTTCAACCGCTAATTTTCCATATTGCTATTATGTCCTCTATATTTTTTGATATAAATAGCATAAAAATTATTGTTAATATTAACCGTTTTTACTTAGTTTAGAAAAAAAGAAAAAAGATTTTTGCTGTGCGATATATTTGCGTTTAAATAAAAAAACTTTGTATTAAAATAGATAGATAAAATCAAGATTGAAATATAAAAATTATTATCATATAATAACCTTATAAATTAAGTTAATATATGGAGGGATAAAACTTGATTATCGTAAGGGAACCATTAAAAAAATACTATTATTCGTTAGAAGGGTACGATTCCGAAACGGAATTTAGATTTATATTAAATAACTATTTATTATCCTTGTTAGGAATTGTTTGTGATGTAGATTCGTTAGAATTAAAGATAATTGACGATATGAACAAAAAACGAAGTTCTAATATTTATTTTGATAAGGATAAAATTGTATTTAAAAGCAGCAGACTTTCTTGTGAAGGTTTTTGTGTTTCTATATCAATATCTGAAACTGATTTTAAAGAATCATATTTAAGTAAGATAAGAGTAGTGTATGATGAAATAAAAAAAGTAACTTTTAATGACTTCAATAAAGAAGGGAAAATATTAAATAATTATTCTTCTTTTGCTAAAGTGATAAATGAATATGATTATGCGGTTCAGCGTGGTCTTTGTCATTGGATTGCTGATAATTGTTCAGAACAATTAGAACATTTACTGTTATCACTAGAAAAATGGTCGAATAAAACTTATGAAGGTAAAAAAGTTCCTTTTGCTTTTGTTGTAGACTTAAATAGCGAGTTAGGAGGATTTGACTATATAGAGTTTCTTGGTGAGGAATATTCTGCAACATTTACGGATGGAATAACATCAATTGTCGAATTAGATAAAAAATTAAGATTTATAAGATACAATTCATTAACTGAAAACAATATCATACCAGACACTGACATTACATCATCACCATATCGTTTTGCACAGGTGATTATGAAGTTTACAAAGGGCAGAAATAAGGTTGGCGTGATTTTATTAACTAGTGGTGATATCATTTTAATTAAGGATGCCAAAATTGAACTAATAAAGAGAGATGGAAATTGGATTAATTTTAATAAAGATATTTTTGTTTCTGTTGTTATGTCAGTTAACAATAAATATCCAAAAAAATTATTAACAAGAGAACTATTAAACGAAATATTTTATACTTCACTAGATGTTTCTTTTTCTCATAGCGGAGGTTTGATTGCTGTTGTCGATGATAAAAATAAATTAACTGGAACTTATGAAGTGTATGAAATTAAAAATAACAAAGAAGATACAAATAATATAAATTCGATTGTTCATTATATAGATGATCTAAAATTGAAATTACCAACATACCAAGAATTATCCTATGAAAACGAAAAATTTAGAAATCCAAATATGAAAAAAAGATTTAGCAAACGTGCTGCTATTATTGCATTAGCTAGTTATCAATATGAAGAATCTGACCAAATAAATTTTATAAGATTAGATAGAAAACTACGTGCAGAATTTGTGAGTATGGATGGTGCTACAATTATAGATAAAAATGGTGATGTAATTTCATTCGGGGCTATTATTCAAAACGACAGCGGTTCTTATGGTGGCGGAAGAGGTGCTGCTGCAAAGAAATTATCTAAATATGGTTTAGCTGTTAAAATTTCAACGGATGGGTATATTGAAGTATATATTGACGAAATAATAAAATATCGAATGAAGTAAGAATATAAATTGATCTTTATAACTAAAATAATATGAATGTGACTTAAATATTGCATTCAGCATTTCGTTATGATATAATAAAAACACGTTAGATATTAACTAGATTAAGCAATAGGTTTATTCTACTTTAATATCATATTAACTGCAAATATGGAGCTTTTTTGAGCCCTGCTTTGTATTTGGTTATAACGAATATTTTAATAGGCTCATGGAAAGCATTCATAAATTTTGGATGCTTTTTTTCTTGAGTAATTATAAATTACTCTTTTTCTTTATATCTAGTTTGCTGTTTCTATTTATGGTAAAATAATAGTATAAATATTATTAAATTCTTATTGGGGTGGGGATTATATGGAAAAACGAAATATAGTAAAGGTTATATTTATTTTTATATTATCAATTATAGTTTTAATTTTATTTTCAAATTCAGATAAAGAAAGTAATTATGTTAATTTTGATTATGAAATTGAAAGTATAAATTATAAAGATAATGATTTATATTTAACATTTATTGGTGATGAAAGTATAAAACAAAGAGAAGAAGGCATAAGTATCACATATGTTATATATGAACATAAAGTTGATTTATCTTTATTAGAAGATCTAAGGGTTGGAGATAATGTAAATATAACTGTTGAAGATAATTATGGTAAATTTAAATATACTATAATTTATGAAATGGAATATAAAGGTGATGTACTATTTAATATAACAGAAGATTATTATGTTTTAGAATATAATAATAAAATAGTCTTTATATCATTCTTTTTATCAATAATAGGATATTTAATAGTTCTTTGTTTTTATCATGAAAAAGAACGAGAAAATAAACCTACAGATTTTATAATAGGAAATCCTTTAGGATTAAAATACTTTTTTATCGGTCTTATAGTTGGTAGTTTAGGATTTATTATTCCTTTTACAATTTTATATATATTTAATTTATGTGACTTTGATTATTTTGTATATAGTTTTATATCTTATTTCTTTTTATTACCAGGTATCTTTGGTGTTTATGTATGTGCTAAAGAAAAATTTATATTCCAAAATCAAGTTTTCACGTACCATAAAATATTTGGTAAAACAAGAAGTGCTAAAGTTCCACAAATTAAGATTATTTTAGTAAAACCTAATGATAATGTTATTTTTTCGAAAATAGAATTTTATGACCATAACGATAATAAAGTATTATGGTTTTTAGATGATGGAACATCTTTTAAAGATAATTTATTTTTAACTGCGTGTGATAAATACGATATTCCTATTAGTGTAGTATCAAAAAACATGTTTTCAAAAACAGTTAAAAAAGCTAAATATGATATGACTAGTTTTGTTGAGTATCTTAATATATTAACTAAATGTAAGTTTGATTTTAAAATTACAATAACTACTGAAGAAGAACAAATATTTTTAGTAGTATGTCATTTTGGTTATGTTGAATTAAGTACTTATGGTAAAACAATTGAAATGAGACCAGAAGAAGTAATAGACTATATTGATTTTAATAAAGAATTTACAGTAGATAGTGGTATTGATTTCTCTTTACCTATTGATGAACAGATTGTTATTATTAATGATCAAATATGGTTTAAACTTAAAATAAGATAGCTTAATAAAGGTAGTGAACTTAATGAAAGAAAAAAAGTTTAATAAATATATTGAATGTTTTCTATTATACTTAATAAGTATTATTTTAATTGTAGTTGGAATTACTCTATTTATTTGTATGATATTAATTCAAGAATGGCAGAAGTATTTAGGGATTGGATTATTACTTATTGCGATTGGGTTAATGGGGTTAGCTTTGGCTGTAAATAAAGGTAATGATATAATAATTGATTATAAAAATAAAGAAATAATGTTTAATATTAAATTTAACGGAAAACCAAATATATGTTTACCGTTTGATGCAGTAGTAGATGTTTACTTATATAATTCAAATCAGTTAAAAGAAGAAGTAAAATTAAAAAAATATCCTAAGTTAACATTAGTAATTGAAAGAAAGTATCATAAAGAATTTATTCCTTTAACTGGCTTTAGAGAAAAAGAAATTAATATACTTGTGAAAGAAATAGAAATAGTGAGGGATAGTTATGAAGAAATTATTTAAAGAACGTCCTATATTATTTATTCTTATTGGAGTAGGAATATTATTTTCTGCGATTTCATTTATTTATAAATACGTTATTAATTATGACAACTTGTTTTTATCAATATTATTAATGAGTATAGATGTAATTTTACTTTTAATTAATATCTTTTATTTATCGTATTTAGCAAATGAAAAAATTGGTAAATCAATAGTAAATTCTATTATTTTTTCTCTTCTATATTTTGTTGGAATTACTGGTGTAATTTTATGTTATGTAGAAGGGAATGCTGGTGTAGTATTAATGTTAGATACCTTAGAAATACTTGTTTATTTAGCACCTAACATTGTTATTTTATTGCCTATTATATATCTTTTATGTTTAGCATTAGGATAGTTTATAGTAATAGATATATATTTAGATCGTTATATAAAAGAAAATTAAATATAAAGTAATATATACCATTATTTCGGGGTTTTGAGATAGTGGTATTTTTTATTTTTAAATTAATGGCTTAGATAAGAGAAAATTTTATTTTATATTTTATATTTTATATTAATAATTTTCATATTATATTTTAGTTTTTTGATTATAACGAAAGATTGTTTGCTATTATAAAATATTTTTACTTTTTAATTTTTAATTATATTTTATAATAAAAAATTAATATTATTTGTTGTATAATGTAATTAAATAAGATTCATTGGAGCCAACTATAACTAAGTCAAGTTAAATTTATAAAAAGTTTAATAAATAGTTCAACTCCAATACTAAAAGGGGTTTACACCCTCCGAATTTTAAAATAATTCGTGATTATGACATTAAATTGTCATGTAATAGATCTTT
>JBGVOE010000009.1:0-10000 GCA_045126355.1 Anaeroplasmataceae bacterium
AAAATAAAAAAAGCCTAGCTTATACTAGACTTAATTATTCTATGGAGGTCCCGACTGGATTTGAACCCGCGATCAGGCAGTTGCAGTGCCTTGCCTTACCACTTGGCTACAGGACCACATAGCGTTATAGATTATATCAAGAATTCGGTCCTTTGTCAACTTATACTTTTAAATTTTTTACAAATATTTTTCTACATATATTTATAACTAATCAACAACATTTCCTGACTAATCGCGTCCAAATTGGTTTTAAATAAATTCTTCTTCATTTGTAAGGTTAATTGTCCTTTATGATATTTAAATGGAATTAAAGATGGGCTAGATTTATAAACTTTATTTACTTTTAAATTTACTTTCCAATAATAATTAGAACTTACTATAAGCTTAAATGTAGATAATTTAAAAAATTTAGCCACTCTTACATTAGCTATTTTTTTATTCTTAAAATCAGTATCTTTATATACTAAATTAATATATGGAGATTTATGATCATATGAGGTCATCGTAAAAGAACCAGAAAACTCTTTAAAATCAATTGAATATATTTTATAGTAATCATCTAATATTGTAGTTATACTTTCAAAATCAACAAATATCTTATCACTTACTTCTTCATCATTTATATAACCATTATAGTTATAAACATCAAACATTATATAATTGTTTTTCCCTTTATTAACTTTTTGAAATTCATTTAATAAATTACTATTATCTAAATTAAAATTCAAATGATATTCATCAATATAAACTTCTATATTGTTTTTTGTTATAATCAAATTATCAAAAACAATTTTATCGTTTTCTATATTAAAATCCTTAACTTCTTTTTCAATGTATTTATCTAGTATTAATAATTTTATCTTATTTATTTCAGTTTGATAATTAACAAACTGTTCAATTGATAAAAGATTTAATTTATCTTTATATTTAAAAACGTAATTAACCACTTTTACTTCTTTATTCAATTTAATCACCTATTAATATATATAATAATTAAAAAACAATTATGATATCTTTTAATTCTTTTTAGTAAATGATATAATATTTTTTAGGTAAAATAAAAAGTAAAGGACTGATTATATTGAATCCAATTTTAATAGCTATTGCTGGAGGTAGTGCTTCAGGAAAAACAACAGTAGTAAAGAAAATTATCGAACAATTAAATTCAAAAGATATCACAGTTATCTCTCATGATGACTATTATAAAGACTTAACTCATCTGGCTTTAACAGAAAGATATAAAGTTAATTTTGACCACCCTGACTCAATTGATAATGACTTATTTGTGGCTCAACTAAAGGATTTATTAGATGGGAAAAGTATTTCTAAACCAAAATATGATTTCGTCCAACACAATCGTTCTAGTGTAACTGAATTAGTGGAACCAACAAAAATAATTATTATTGAAGGTATCTTAATTTTAGAAGATGAAAGAGTAAGAGATTTAGCTACAATCAAACTATTTGTTGAAAGTGATGACGATATTCGTTTTATTAGACGTTTAGTTAGAGATACAAAAGAACGTGGTAGAAGTATTGAAAGTGTTATTAATCAATATCTTACAACAGTTAAACCAATGTATTATGCATTTATCAAACCAACAAAACGTTACGCTGATATTATTATTCCTAATGATAGTACTCATGATGTAGCGGTAGATTGTATCGCTAGAATGATAAATGATATGTTAAAAGGAGAAAAATAAAATGATTATTGGAATTATCGCAGCTATGGAACCAGAAATAAACTTTACTATTTCTGCGTTAGAAGATAAAAAAGAACATTTAATTAGTAATATTACTTTTTATGAAGGTACTATTGGAAATCATAAAGTAATTGTTTCCTTAAGTGGAATCGGAAAAGTAAATTCAGCTATTAATACAACACTACTAATCAACAACTTTAAACCAGATGTAATTATTAATTCTGGAATTGCGGGTGGGTCTAAAGAGTTATCAACATTTGACTTTGTAATCGCTGATAAATTAACTTACTCAGATTTTGATTGCCAAGTATTTAATTATGAATTTGGACAAGTTCCACAAATGCCACTATATTACTTTAGCGATTCTAAACTTAAAGAAAAACTTGAAGCTTATTTAACTAATAAAAATATTTCATTCAAAAATTCAATTGTCCTAACAGCTGATTCATTTAGACTGAGTGCAAGTGAAATTAAAAACAATGTTTCTACTTCTTTTGCTACTGAAATGGAAGGTACTTCAATTGCTCAAACTTGTTTTAAATTAAACACTCCATTTTTATCATTTAGAATTATTTCTGATATCTTAGATAGCGAAAATCATATTGAAGAATATAATGAATTTGAAAAGAAAAGTGCACAACTTTCTAGTGAAGTAATTGTTAATTTTATTCAAATATTATAAAGACCTATAAAGGTCTTTTTATTTTTTTATAAAAGAAAAAGCAATGCTATTTCTAACATTACTTTAAAATTACATCTAACAATTGATTAATATTCTTTTTACCAAATGTTACTATATCATCATTGATAACTAAACAAGGGACACTCATCACTTTATACTTAGTTTTAAGATGTGGAAAATGATTAACATCATAAACATGAGAAGTAACATTTTGGCTTAAACTAGCAATTTTTTGAGATGCAACTACTAATTCAGGACACATTGTACAAGAAAGAGATACTATAACTTTCATGTCTATTTTCTTATCAATTGAAGCTATTCTTTCCTTAACATCATCACCAATTTGTTGACCTACTCCACTTGCGTTATAAAGTCCTAATACAAATGAAGTAAACTCATGTCCACCAGGTACACCATGGAAAGCTAGGCCTTTATCATTACCAAATTTATCACAAACTAAAACGTATGGATAAGCAGGATCATTACCATGAATAACTTCTAATTGTAACTTATTAGTTAAAGACACCAATTCCTTAATATAAGCTTCTAGTTCCTTAGATACATCTTTATTATCTAAATGAAGTTTTAATAGTAATGGATTTTCCATCTTACTAAATACAGCATTTAATTGAGCAATAATTTCACTAGAGAATAAACTTGAATCTTTTCTTTCTTCTTTAACTTCTTCTTTTACATCCTTTTTAACTTGTGGAATAATCTTTGTCTTGTCATGTAATAAAGAACAGTATTTTTCTAATTCTGTAGCCGCTAATGCGCCATCGCCAACAGCTGTTACAACTTGTCGTAATGGTTTAACACAAACATCCCCAGCTGCGTATAAGCCATCTACACTTGTTTTTTGTGAAGCATCAGTAATAATATAATTATGTTCAGTGATATCGGCAATACCCTTAACTAAAGATGTTTGAGGAACATATCCAGCAAATACGAATACTCCAAAATCATTACCTTCTTCTGCCCTATATTCAGTAACTTCACCAGTTACATTATTACGATATTTTATATAAGTTAGGACATCTTTACCGTTAACTTCTAACACTTCTGTATTAGTAATTACAGAGATTTTTTCATGACTTTTAACTTGATCAGCTATACTTTTAGCACAAGTGAAATCATCCTCTCTTACTAACACAGTAACATGTTTAGCAAATTTAGTTAAAAACATACTTTCTTCAGCAGCAGCAAATCCACCACCAACAACAAAGATATCTTTACCTGTAAAAAATTCCCCATCGCATGTCGCACAATATGCAACACCATGTCCTTTAAACTCTTCTTCTCCAATAAACCCTACTTTTCTTGGAGAAGCCCCAGTCGCTAATAAAACACCAAACGCTTCATAATCTCCACGAGATGTTTTAATCTTTTTAATATCCCCATCCATTTTTAACTCTAATACTTCCGCAAGTAAAAACTCCGCACCAAAGTCTTCTGCTTGCTTACGCATTGTCTCAGTTAATTCAACACCGCTAACCTTTTTAACACCTGGATAATTTACAACTTCTGAAGTAATTGTTATTTGTCCACCAAATTGAGCTTTTTCAACTATTAAAACACGATATTTTGCACGTGATAAATAGATACCGGCAGTAAGCCCTGCAGGCCCACCACCGATAATAATCACATCATAAAACTTTTCAAGATTAACCATATTTCTCTTATAATTGACCAACTAAATCTAAGCTTGGTTTTAAAGTTTGTGCTCCTGGTTGCCATTTAGCAGGACATACTTCATCGCCATGAGCAGCAACAAATTGTAATGCTAATACCTTACGTAATAATTCATCAGCATTTCTACCTACATTACCAGCATTTACTTCATAAGCAACAATTTTACCTTCAGGGTTAATGACAAATGTTCCTCTTTCGCTCATTCCATCTTCTTCAATATAAACCTCGAAATCTAAAGAAAGAACGTGTGTTGGGTCAGCTAACATTGGATATTGTATCTTTTTAATTCTTTCACTTGTATCATACCAAGCTTTATGAACGAAATGAGTATCACAAGATACGGCATAGATTTCACATCCAGCTTCTTTAAATTCACTATATTTATTAGCTAAATCTTCTAATTCTGTTGGACATACAAATGTAAAGTCCGCTGGATAGAAAAAGAATACACTCCATTTTCCTAAAATATCTTTTTTACTAACAGTCTTAAATTCACCATTTTGAAAAGACTGTACTTTAAAATCTTTTACTTCTTTATTAATCATTGACATATTTTAAATATTCTCCTTTATTAGTTTTTTAATTTTTCACGACAATGTTTACATTTACCACCTAGGATTATGTTCACCCAGTTAATTTCTCCACCAACTTCATTAGAGAATTTTTCTTTAATTACTTCATTATCAAAGTTAGGTAAATCAAATACACTACCACATTCATCACAAACAAAGTGAATGTGATCATAAGTCATAGCGTCATATCTTTCGACATTATTTACATTAGTAACTTTTCTTACCATTCCTAATTCTTCTAATAATTTTAAATTACGATATACTGTCCCTAAACTTAAATTTGGTTCAATTTTCTTTAAATCTTCGTATATCATTTCCGCAGAAGGATGTTCCTTCGTTTCTAACATATAATTATAAATCATATCTCTTTGATGAGAATGTCTTAACTTCTTTTCCATAATCCACCTCAGTAACTACTTTTACTTTTTATTATTTTAACATTGATTCAACAAACCATACAACTTTGTTGTAATTAGCTAAATGATCTTCCATCATAACTTGTAATGGGTAGAAATCTTCATCATTTGCCATTCTTCTTAATTCTAATGCATTATCTCTTAATACTTTAATATCAGCTAATGCAATTTCTAAAGCTTCTTTCACACTGTAATCTTTTGATTCTAATTCAACGATTTCAGAAACTTTTAAATATTCTTTAAATGAAGCTAGTGGATATTCTCCATTCATTTTTAATAATTCCGCTACTTCATCTAAGACTTCATGCATACTGTCATAAAGTGATTCTAAATATTCATGAACAGGTTTAAATTGTAACCCAATAACATTCCAATGTAAGTTATGTAATTTTCCGTAATTAATAGCAACATTTGCTAAATATTTATTTGATTTTAATACTAATTCTTTTTTCATAATTTTAATTCCTCCTATATATCTATTATTATTTTAACATTGATTCAACAAACCATACAACTTTGTTGTAATTAGCTAAATGATCTTCCATCATAACTTGTAGTGGATAGAAATCTTCATCATTTGCAATTCTTCTTAATTCTAATGCATTATCTCTTAATACTTTGATATCAGCTAATGCAATTTCTAAGGCTTCTTTTACACTGTAATCTTTTGATTCTAATTCAACGATTTCAGAAACTTTTAAATATTCTTTAAATGAAGCTAGTGGATATTCTCCATTCATTTTTAATAATTCCGCTACTTCATCTAGCGCTTCATGCATACTGTCATAAAGTGATTCTAAATATTCATGAACAGGTTTAAACTGTAACCCAATAACATTCCAATGTAAGTTATGTAACTTTCCGTAATTAATAGCAACATTTGCTAAATATTTATTTGATTTTAATACTAATTCTTTTTTCATAATTCTAAATTCCTCCTATTTATTTCATCTATATTTTACTAAAAAAATAGCCCCTTGTCAATAATGATTATCATTATTAATAATAAAAATGGTATTTTTTTCTAATTTTTAACCATTTTCGTTTATATTTTATGTAAAAAGAGGCTTTTTATGTAAAAAAAACAGAAAGAGCACGTTTTTTAACATGCTCAATCATTTATTATTATTTTTGGATTATCTCCAGTAATTTTTAATTTAATAACACCATTACTATTTTTAACAACTTCTAAATCAGTTAAATCACAACTATCTATATCTACATTATATAAAGTAATAGGGAATGCTTTTAAATAATAACCACTATATAATGAACCTATTGTAATTGAATTAAATTTAACTTCTTTATTTGCCTCAATAACTACCTTAGCCACTTTATTATCAACTTTTAAATATGTAGCTAAATGATCTTTAATATATGTAAATCGGTTACTAAAGAAAGTAGTTAATTTACCTGAAGAGATATTATATTCTTCTAAAACCTTATTTCTAACATTTTCTTTACTTAGATTATTATTAGCTATATCTAAGAATGAAGTTACAAACTTTTCCTTAAATTCTTCATTAGCCATTAATTTATGGAAGAATATATCATTTTTAAAGTCAGTAGCATATAAGAAATCACCAGTAAACGGATCAAACTTATAATCATATACGACAGTTAGTTCATCTTTTGTTAAGGTAGCCTCAGTTGCTACATAGTCTAAATCATATAACATGAAGCGCCACCTAGTATCGCCGTACTCATTTTCTTCTGCTTTATTTGTTCTCCATAATAAATAATTTTTACGATAAGAAAAATCGAAGTTATTTATATATAATTGGATTGCATAATAATCAATTAAACTATCAACATCAACCATTCTGCAAAACTTTTCATAGTTATTTTGATTTTTAAAATTATTATTTTTAACAAAACTTTTCAATTCTTTATATTCATTATAACCACTATTATTTCCAACATCTAATTTATCATCTTTAATAATAGTAACATTATTCTTATCAACTTTATAAGCATCAAATAAATAATCATCTGAATATTTTTGCATTATTGAATATGTTTGCCAGTACTCTCCATTTAAAAAGACGATACATTGTTCATATTCTTGCGTAGCTATATCTCTATCTTTTACTAAAGATTGAACAAAACCATCTCTAAATCTTTCATTTGATGGAGAATATCTATCATATTTTAAAATAAAGGATTTAGTTAGGGTAGTATTTTTAAATAAAGGATCTAAGAAATATTTTTCTCCATAACAACTTCTAGCATAAATATTAAAACTTTTATATAAAATACTTCTTCCACCATATCCATGAATACGCATACCACAATCTTGATTTAGCCTAAGGTCTCCAGCATTTAAATAAGTTAAGTTACAATCTCTTTCGCTAACTCTACCTTCTAAATCCCAGTTATAAACAGGAGCTTCTCCCTCGCTTCCTGAGGCAACATAATCATTATAAGCTTTTCCTTTTACATAAATACCATATTCATCATCAACTAAATTATAAGAATCTGTAACTAAAGAAATAATTTTATCATTTTTGTATTTATTTTTTCCAATAAAGTAATTTTTAGTAACAACTTCACTTTGATTTCCATCTTTACTTATCGCTATCGCTCTAACAACAACCATTTTATCAATAGGTGAAGTATTATTGTTATTAAAAACTGACATATCATTTCTTGATTTTAAAACGTTTGGATTATTACTAGGATCTTCTACTTTAATGCTATTTTTGTATAAAGTACTTTCCTTAGTAGGAATACTACAATCAAGTGTATAATAAATATCTACATCTTCATTAGAAGTAATTGTTAAATCAAATGAAGTATTATAAAATCCACTTTCATTAGAGAAGATAGGAGTATTAATTTGTTTATAAATAGGTTTACTTTCATTTTTCATATTTGGAGTAGGATTTAATACATTAAATGTTTCTACACCGTTTTTATTATATCTACCATAAGTTGTATTTAAACTTAATTCAGGAACAGTTATTTCTTCCAAAATCGTTTTATTAGGCATTGTAAAGTAAATAATTTCACCATTATTAGAAAGACCAAAATTACCTAATAATTTTTCGTTTGACTTTGTATCTTTTTCAAAATAAACAATTAAATAACTCTTAGCTTTAATATAAACTGCTGGGAAAATATATTTATATAAATTTGTTCTATCATCACTAATACCATAATTTTTTAAGAAGATATCCTCATTTGTTCTATTATATAATTCTATCCAATCGATATAATCATTATCAACGGTAGCTAATATTCCGTTATTTGTACAGATTTCATTAATAACTACGCCATTGTTGTTTTCTACTTTAAATAAATCACAACTACTTAAGCTTAGTAAAAAAGTTATCATTACTAAAAATAATAAAAGTTTTTTCACAAATAACACCTCCGCTTCTTATTATATCCTTATTAATTATATCATATTTACTATATTATATATATTCATATTTGTAATAAAATAAATAAATATTATGATGATATATATAATATAAATATTTTAGTTTTCATAGAGTAAACCTATCAAAAATTAAAAATATTAAGAAAATGGATTTTATCTGACTATTTTCTTTTTTATTCGATATTTTAAATAAAAAGTATGTTATAATATTGTTATATATAAATAAAGGATGGAATAGGAAAATGAATAATGATTCTTATATTTTAACAGCAAATAAAATTACAAAAAACGTTCCTGAAGGAATGTATTTAAATCCATTAATGGAAGGTGCAGACCCTTTTATCTTAACACATGATGGTAAATATTATCTTTATGCAACAAACGCTAATGATGGTTATAAAGTGTTTGTTTCAGATAATTTAGCTGAATGGACTGATATGGGATATTGCTTAAAAAATACAGATGTAATGGGAGATAAATGGTTCTGGGCACCAGAAATCTTATATCGCAACAATCAATTCTATATGGTATATTCTTCTGAAGAACATTTAGGAGTTGCAATTTCAAAAAGTCCTCTTGGACCATTCGTTCAAGAAGAGAAAAAATGGTTAATTAATGATTTAGCTATTGATGGTCATTTTTTTGTTGATGAAGATGATCAAGTGTATTTATATTACGTTAAACTTGATGGTACTAACCAAATTTATGTAGCTAAAATGAATGATGATCTATTAAGTTTACAACAAGAAACTGAAACATTCTTAATCAAAGCTGAAGCAGAATGGGAAACAATTGACTGCTTAGTAACTGAAGGACCATTTGTATTAAAACATAATGGTAAATACTTTTTAACATATTCAGCAAATCATACAAGAAATGAAAACTACGCAGTAGGATACGCAGTTAGTGATTCTCCATTTGGACCATTTGTTAAATATGAAAAAAATCCTATCTTACATAAAACAAGTGAAGTTCACGGAACAGGTCATCATAGTTTCACTCTTTCATTAGATAAAAAAGATTTAATTTGTGTTTACCATCGTCATTGTAGCACAGAAGTATTCCAACCTCGTCTAGTATGTGTAGATAGAGCTGGTTTTGAAAAGAATGAAGCTGCACAAGATATCTTAGTAGTATACGGACCTACAAATTCACCTCAAAAACATTTCGGATTAAAATAATTTAATATTAAAATGATAAAGTGTTACATAAAATTGTAACACTTTTTTTTCATATAAAAACAAAAAAACTTGATACTTTTGTATCAAGATCATGCCATCTGGTAGTCTGTACGGGATTCGAACCCGTGAATGCATGCGTGAAAGGCATGTGAGTTAAGCCGCTTCTCCAACAGACCATTTATAAAAAAAAATTGGTTGAAAACCATCTATACAATCAATATTGTTACCAATAGAATTTTAGAAAAACTGGTAGTCTGTACGGGATTCGAACCCGTGAATGCATGCGTGAAAGGCATGTGAGTTAAGCCGCTTCTCCAACAGACCACATAGTGGCGCCCACCGTAGGACTTGAACCTACGACCCCCTG
>JBGVOE010000010.1:0-10985 GCA_045126355.1 Anaeroplasmataceae bacterium
ATTATCAACTGAAGAGAAAGTAAAAAGGTATAAAAAAGAAAATAAAACACTATTAATTAGTGGTATTATTTGTTCAATTATTATTGTTTCTATTTCAATTTTGTTTTTTGTATTTGAACTAGATAAAACTATATCAATTGGTTTCATATTATTTTTACCTTTTTCTTGGTGGATTGGATATTATATTCCTAAAAAAGAAAATGATAAGAAAATAAAAGAATTAGAGTAAAAATATAATAATTGTGCACAGGATAATGCGTGCTTCACTCTGCATTACTACAAGTATTGCTTTTGCTACGCGTAGGAGGGGCGGTTGCTACTGGAATTGGTATTTTAGGCGCTATTTTAATATATAAGTTAGGAGATGAAAATGATGAGGAATGGGAAAAGTTTAAAAAACAAATCTTTGAATAAAAATAAAATAATTATTTATCAAATTCCTTTATTTGAGAGAATATTATTCATCGTTTCCCCATTTTTTTTATTAGCTATTTCAATATATGGTTTGATTGGTGAATATACAAAAATAGGAAATATTATTTTAGTTTTATGTATGATTTTTTGTTGTTTGTTCATGCCGCTTGAAGTCTTAAAAAGATATATTTGTTTGGATTTAGAAAATAAGAAATTGATTATTCAAGAGGGCCCAGGTTCCAAAAAACAAGAGATTTCTATATACGGTCTTGTTGGATTTAGAGTTATCAATTGGGATAAAAACTCGAAATCACTTTTTAAACTTGAAGTTATCTTTAATGGTTATACTAATGAAATTTACTCATGGTCTGTTGGTATGGGGGGCAAAGTATCCGATTCTTACGACTAATCGTGTTCAAAGAAAAAGATTAGAAAATTTTTGTGAAGAATGTAACAAATATTTAAATTATATAAAAATAGATAGGTAGTTTAAAAAACAGTAATATCCTTGATAGAATTGGATATTGCTGTTTTTTTAATGTTATTTATTAATATTTTACCTAGTTTATTCATCATTTCTATTTTGTAATCAAGTAGTGAATGGCTATATCTTTTTAAAGTAATTGATGGATCTTTATGTCCTAATATTTCTAATAATGATTTAACATCCATTCCAAGTTCTAAAGCACGTGTAGCGAATGCATGTCTTAATGAATGAAAGTTTCTATATTTAATATTTATTTTTTTTAAATTCTCTCATAACTTCTTTGATAAGCTATAGTATTAACGTTTGGCATCCATAATTATGTGGATGCTCTTTTTACTATTTTAGTGTATAATAGAGGAGGTGGATATTATGAAAAAGATTAATAAAGGATTTATTATATTTATAGCATTAATTTTAATTAGTCTTTTATGCTACATAGGATTAATGGTATTTGCATATAGTTATAAATTTAATATATTATTATCAGCACTATTTCAAATTTTAGGAGTTATAATTACACTTCCGCTTTTTGTTGGAGTTCATGAATTAGGTCATATGGTATTTGGGCTTATTAGTGGTTATTCATTATTAACCTTTAGAATAGGGCCTTTTGAATGGTATAGACGTGATGGTAGGGTAGCTTTTAAACTTAATCCTTTATCTAATTTTGTATTAGGACAATGTCTAATGTCACCACCTAAACTTAAGAAGAAGGAAAAGCCTAAGTTTTTCTTATATAACGCAGGTGGATTGATTTTTTCATATTTATTTTTATTAATTGGAATTGGTTTATTCTTTATTTTATATAAAAGTAATGCTAAATTTATATTAATTCCTTTTATATCATTAAGTCTATTTTTAACGTTAAATAATTCTATTTATTTAAAGGGTGGATTTAATGATGTTTGTAATCATGTTTTAGTTAAAAATAATCCTAAATATATTAATTCTGTTTTATATCAATTAGAAATGATTTCAAATATCATTAGTGGAAAAAGATATGGAGCTAAAACTTTTTATGAACCTTATTTTGAAGAGAAGTTAAATCATATTACAATTCCTGTAGCGCAGTTTAAGTTTTTACAAGCTGTTGATAAAAGTGATTTTGCTGAAGCAAAAAGAATTGCGGGTATTTTAAAAAGAAATTATAACAAAATTCCAATGCCTATTCAAAGAGTTACTATTATATTTCCTATTTTATTTACTGATATTGTAATTGATCAAAATATTAAAGAATTTAAAAGACATTTTAAATGGATACATAAACAAGAAAAAGAATTATGTACGAAAAGTGATTCTGATATTAAGTTTAATTATTTAATATATGAAAAATTAAGTAAGGATGAATTTGATATAAAAGATATTATTGATAGTATACTTAATAGTGATATTTTAGCCAGTGGAGAAAGATTAAGTTTAGCTAAAATGTATCAGTTTTTATTAGATAAGATTACATTTTATCTTGAAAATGGTAAAAGTTTTATTAAAAAGGAGTCGATTTAATTATGAAATTCTTTAAACATTTATGGGTAGTTATTAAGCATAAAAGTAATGTTTTATATTATGCCTCTAAGTTAGGTATTTTTTGGACTGGATTAGTTCATGATTTAACAAAGTTTACACCTACGGAGTTTAATCGTAGTGTTAAATATTTTCATGGTAAAAAGTCTCCTACAATTGTAGAAAGAGCGTCTCATGATAATTTTTCCTACATTTGTGTAGCTCATACTGGTAGAAATAAACATCACTGGCAATATTGGGTAGATTATACTAGATGGGAAATAGTTGTTAATAAAATACCTTTTAGACATGCGTTAGAATATGTAGCTGATGTTTTAAGTGCGTCAAAAGTTTATAATCCTAAAGATTTTAATTTTATGGTTGCTCATGATTATTTTAAAGAACACAGTAAAACTTATTTAATGCATCCAGCTACAAAAGAGTTTATTTTATGGTGTATTAAAGAAGCTCATGATAATGGATTTAAGGCTGTTAAAAAGAAAATATCAAAAGCTAAATATATAGAAATAAGTAATAAGTATACTCCTACTATTATTGTTCCTATTACTAATATTGGTATGGAAAATTTTGAAATAAAATAGATATATAATATATATAAGGATATAGTGAAGCACCGTTTTTATACGGTGTTTTTTTATTGAAAAATTAATAAAAATATTTTAAAAAAGTGTTGACTATACTGTTAAAATTATATATAATTAGAATGCTGTGAAAAAAGCATGGTATTATTTTCGAGTTTTGGTGATGATTTTGCCAAAACTAATATTTTTGAATTATTCATGAACCACTTGGTAATGTGGTAGAAAGGAGAAACTATATGCCAACAATAGCACAATTAGTTCGTAAAGGAAGAGAAGCAAAGACTTATAAATCAAAAGCTCCAAGCTTAAATGTAGGTTTCAACTCATTAGAAAAGAAATATACAGATACTAAATCACCTCAAAAACGTGGTGTATGTACTCGTGTAACTACAATGACTCCAAAGAAACCAAACTCTGCAATGCGTAAATATGCTCGTGTACGTTTATCTAACGGTACAGAAGTTACAGCATATATCCCAGGTGTAGGACATTCATTACAAGAACATAGCGTTGTATTAATCAGAGGCGGACGTGTAAAAGACCTTCCAGGGGTACGTTACCATATTATTCGTGGTGCGCTAGATACAACTGGTGTTGCAAACCGCAAACAAGCTCGCTCAAAATATGGTGCAAAACGCCCAAAAGCAAATGCTAAAAAGAAATAATAAAATATCATAAATGTTAAATAATAGGAAGGAGGAATTAATATGCCTCGTAAAGGACATATAGCCAAAAGAGACGTATTACCAGATCCAATTTACAATTCTAAATTAGTAACTAGAGCAATCAATGCAGTTATGTTAGAT
This sequence comes from Anaeroplasmataceae bacterium, assembly GCA_045126355.1. GTDB lineage: Bacteria > Bacillota_I > Bacilli_A > Acholeplasmatales > Anaeroplasmataceae > CAZSIA01. Next base: position 3,810 of record JBGVOE010000010.1, read on the forward strand.
GGTAAAAAAGGAACTGCACAAAGCATTTTATACGGTGCTTTCGATAGAATTCAATCATTAACTGGACGTGATCCAAATGAAGTTTTCAACGAAGCTTTAGAAAACATCATGCCAGTATTAGAAGTTAAATCAAGAAGAATTGGTGGTCAAAACTACCAAGTACCAACTGAAGTTCGTCCTGAAAGACGTGTTACTTTAGGTTTAAGATGGTTAGTTAAGTATTCTCGTCTTCGCCATGAAAAGACTATGGAAGAAAGATTAGCAAAAGAAATTATCGATGCTTCAAACGGTTTAGGTCAATCTGTTAAGAAACGTGAAGACACTCATAAGATGGCTGAAGCTAACAAAGCATTCGCTCATTACCGTTGGTAATTTTTAAAGGAGAATTATTAATATGGCAAGAGAATTTGCATTAGAAAAAACAAGAAACATCGGTATCATGGCACATATCGATGCTGGTAAAACTACAACTACAGAACGTATCTTATTCCACACAGGTAAGATTTATAAAATCGGTGAAACACATGATGGCGCTTCAACAATGGACTGGATGGAACAAGAAAAAGAAAGAGGTATCACAATTACTTCTGCAGCTACTACTGCACACTGGAATGAACATAGAATCAACATTATCGACACTCCAGGTCACGTAGACTTCACAGTAGAAGTATCTCGTTCTTTACGTGTATTAGACGGTGCTGTTACAGTATTAGACGGTCAAGCAGGTGTAGAACCTCAAACTGAAACTGTATGGCGTCAAGCTTCTGAATATAACGTACCTAGAATCGTATTCGTTAACAAAATGGATAAAACAGGTGCTGACTTCGAATATTCAGTAAACACAATCGGAGATCGTTTAGGTGCAGTTGCTGCAGCTATTCAATGGCCAATTGGTGCAGAGAGCGATTTCAAAGGTCAAGTTGACTTAGTTGAAATGAAAGCTTATGTATACAATGGTACAGCTACAGAAGACTACACTGTTACAGATATCCCAGCTCATTTACAAGAAGTTTGTGAATTAAAACGTATCGAATTAATCGAAACATTAGCAAACTATGATGATGAGTTAATGGAAAACTATTTAATGGGTGAAGAAATTTCAATTGAAGAAATTAAAAGAGTTATCCGTAAAGCTACATTAAAAGCAGAATTCTTCCCAGTATTATGTGGATCAGCATTCAAAAATATTGGTGTTAAGAAAATGTTAGATGCTGTTATTGATTACTTACCAAGCCCAGTTGAAGTTCCTCAAATTGTTGGTCATGATTCAGACGGTAATGAAGTAGTTATCGATCAAAGTGATGATGCTTTATTTGCTTCTTTAGCATTTAAAGTTGTTACTGACCCATTCGTAGGAAAATTAACTTACTTCCGTGTATACGGTGGTAAAGTAACTAAAGGTTCATACGTATACAACACTTCAAAAGGTAAAAAAGAACGTTTATCACGTATCGTGTTAATGCATGCTAACCGCCGTGAAGAAGTTGAAGAAGTATGCTCAGGTGATATCGCTGCTGCAGTAGGTTTCAGTTACACTACTACAGGTGATACATTATTAGGTCAAGATAAAGACGTAGTATTAGAATCAATGGTATTCCCTGAACCAGTTATCTCAGTTGCTATTGAACCAAAATCAAAAGGTGACCAAGATAAAATGACAGCTGGTTTAATTAAATTAGCTGAAGAAGACCCAACATTCAAAACTTATACTGACTCTGAAACTGGTCAAACAATTATGGCTGGTATGGGTGAATTACACTTAGACATCTTAGTAGACCGTCTAAAACGTGAATTCAAAGTAGAAGCAAATATTGGTGCTCCTCAAGTTTCTTACCGTGAAACTATTACAACTACTGCTGAAGTTGAAGGAAAATTCATCCGTCAATCAGGTGGTCGTGGTCAATACGGTCACGTTGTTATCCGTTTCGAACCTAACGAAAATAAAGGTTATGAATTCGTTGATGAAATCGTTGGTGGTACAGTTCCTAGAGAATATATCCCAGCTGTTGACAAAGGGTTACAAGATGCATTACCAAATGGTATCTTAGCTGGTTTCCCAATCATCGATATCAAATGTGCTTTATTCTTCGGTTCTTACCATGATGTAGACTCATCAGAAATGGCTTACAAGATCGCTGCATCTATGGCTTTAAAAGCTGCTAAAGATAAATGTAAACCAGTTATCTTAGAACCAATTATGGCTGTTGATGTAATCGTTCCTGAAGAATATGTAGGTAACGTAATCGGTGACTTAACAAGTCGTCGTGGACGTTTAGAAAGACAAGAAAAACGTGGAAATGCTATGAGCATGAAAGCATTCGTACCTCTTTCTGAAATGTTTGGTTACGCTACTAACTTACGTTCTAACTCTCAAGGACGTGGTACATTTATTATGCAATTCGATCACTACGAACAATGCCCACGTAGTATCCAAGAAGACATCATTAAAAAACGCGCTGCATAATAAGGGCAAAAACTTAGTTTCTTATTGCAATTTTTGTTGCAATACGATAAAATTAATTTGTAATTAAAAAAAATTTATAAGGAGATATTTTAAAATGGCAAAACAAAAATTTGAACGTACTAAACCACATGTTAACATTGGTACAATCGGACACGTAGACCACGGTAAAACAACTTTAACAGCTGCTATTACTAACGTTTTAGCTAAAAAAGGTTTAGCACAAGCTAGAGCATATGACCAAATCGACGGTGCTCCAGAAGAAAAACAACGTGGTATTACTATCAATACTGCACACGTAGAATACGAAACAGCTAACCGCCACTATGCACACGTTGACTGTCCAGGTCATGCTGACTACGTTAAAAACATGATTACTGGTGCTGCCCAAATGGACGGTGGTATCTTAGTAATCGCTGCTACAGACGGACCTATGGCACAAACTCGCGAACACATCTTATTAGCTCGCCAAGTAGGTGTTCCTCGTTTAGTAGTATTCTTAAACAAATGCGATATGATGGATGATGAAGAATTCATCGACTTAGTTGAAATGGAAGTTCGTGAATTATTAAATGAATATGACTTCCCAGGTGATGACACTCCAATCGTACGCGGTTCTGCTTTAGGTGCTTTAAATGGTGAACCAGAATGGGTTGCTAAAGTTGAAGAATTAATGGCAATCGTAGACGAATATATCCCAACTCCAGTTCGTGACACTGACAAACCATTCTTAATGCCAGTAGAAGACGTATTCACAATCACAGGTCGTGGTACAGTTGCTACAGGACGTGTTGAACGTGGTCAAGTTAAAGTTGGTGACAACGTTGAAATCGTTGGTATCCATGATACATTAACTTCAGTAGTTACTGGTGTTGAAATGTTCCGTAAATTATTAGACTATGCTGAAGCTGGTGATAATATTGGTGTATTATTACGTGGTGTAAGCCGTGACCAAGTCGAACGTGGTCAAGTTTTAGCTAAACCTAAATCAGTAAATCCACACACAAAATTCAAAGCTCAAGTTTACGTATTAAGCAAAGAAGAAGGTGGACGTCATACTCCATTCTTCTCTAACTACCGTCCTCAATTCTATTTCCGTACAACAGACGTAACAGGTATCATTACTTTAGAAGCTGGTACAGAAATGGTTATGCCTGGTGACAATACAGTTATGAACGTTGAATTAATTCACCCAATCGCTATCGAACAAGGAACTAAGTTCTCAATTCGTGAAGGTGGACGTACAGTTGGTGCTGGTTCAGTAACTGAAATTGTTGAATAATCATTAACTAAAAATAATTAAACTCGGTTTCTAGTAAATCGAGTTTTTTTATGTTATAATATTTTTGTAAAAGTGGCTTAATAAAGCCAAAGTTAAAGGAAGTGTTTTTATGGCAATTGATACACATGCACATCTTTTTGATAAAGCTTTTGATTTTGATCGAGATGAAGTAATTCAAAGAATAATTCTTAATAAAATAGAAAAAGTTGTTATTGTTGGGTTTAGTCATGAAACGAATAGTCAAGCTTATGATTTGTCTAAAAAATATTCGTTTATGTATCCGACTGCGGGTCTTCATCCAAGTGATGCAAATGATTATAATGAAGAGGATATTAGAGTATTAGAAGCATTTGTTACTAATCATAGAGTATATGCAATCGGTGAATGTGGTCTAGATTATTATTGGCATAAAGATAATAAAGAAAAACAACAATGGTTATTTGAAAACCAAATAAAACTGGCTATAAAATATAATTTACCGCTAATAATTCATAGTCGTGACGCGATTAGCGATACCTTTGAAATGCTAAATAAATATGCGAATCAAGTTAAATTTGTTATGCACTGTTATTCTGGATCATGGGAAATGGCTGAACGATTTATAAAGATTGGTGGCTATATTTCTTTAGGTGGTCCGGTGACTTTTAAAAATGCAAAAGAACCTAAAATTGTGGCTAAAAATATTGACATTAATCGTTTAATGATTGAAACCGATTGTCCTTATCTAGCACCAATGCCAATGCGTGGTAAACGTAATGAAACTAGTTATGTTTTAAATGTTTTAACTGAGATTGCAAACTTAAAGGAAATGAATAAGGATGATTTAGAAAAAGTTTTAGATCGTAATAGTATAGAATTTTTTGGACTAAAATAATTTAACCATTAAATTAAAAATGCATATCCTATAATGAGGTGATTTTATGAACTGCGGATGTAGCGTAAATAACAACAAGGGCTCATCAAATAACAGTGGTTATGGATATGCATTTGTATTAGTATTATTCATTCTTATTGTTTTAGTAGGCGCGGCTTGGATTAATTAACTTTAAATGGTAGAAGTTTTTTATATCCGGTATTAAAGCCTGTGGGATCAACAAATTCCATATAAATGTCATTTGGTTTCTGATACCAAATGTTTTTATTTTCCTCTGATAAAAAGTTAATCGTTTTTGCGAATAGTTCTTTAGGATAACTTTTTGCTTTTTTATCAGTCAATAATGAGTTATCGATATTTCCGGTCCAAATACTTACGGTGTAATAAGGAGTGAAACCCATAATATATGAATCGTAGTCAGTGGTTCCTGTTTTTGCAGCACATTTTGTATTGATTTGTTGAGCAATTGATGATCCAGTTACTTGATTGATATTATTTAAATTAGTATCAAAAATACCCGTCATAAGTTCATTCAAAATATAACATGAACTTTTATTTAATTTTTGTTTTCCTTCAGTTTTACGAACATATGAAGTTTTATTATCGATGGTTATTTTTGTGACGGTTGATGGTTCATAATATTTGCCTAATGTTGAAAAAGTGTTATATATGGATGAAAGCTTTATTAGATTAATGTTAACTGATCCTAAAGCTAAGGAAGGATAATCTTCGACATTCTTAATTTTAAATGATTTTAAAAAGTTAATTAATTTTTGACTTTTTAAAAACAAATGTGTTTTAACTGCATAAATATTATCACTAGTTGCTAGTGCATAGGCTAAAGTGATTTTTTTATTTGCATATAAATTATTGTAGTTTTGGAATTTGTATGCCTGATGATTGATATAAAAGGTTTCCTTTTGACTTATAAAAGAAGTAAGTGGTGTAAATCCGTTTTCAATTGCAAGATAATATAACATGGGTTTTATAGTTGAACCAATCTGTCTTTCTCCGCTAGTTGCAATATTAAACTCACTATAAGATTTATCGCCTAATAAAGCCAAAATTTGTCCTTTATTATTTTGAATAATTACAGCGATATTGCTGGTAAGATTGCTATTATTTATCAAAGAATTTAGATATGAATTAAGCTTTCTATTGAAAGAAGTATAGATATCTAACCGTTTATTTTTGATGTTAAGTTTTGCTAATTCATCTAAAACCATATCCTTATAATATAAGGTTAAGGGGTCGTGTTTTTGATATTTAGTTTTAGTGATAATTATTTTTTCATTGAGGGCACTATCATATTCTGAAGAGTTAATTACTCCTTCCTCATATAAAGTTTTTAAAATAATTTCTTTTCTCTTTAAATTTTTTTCATAATTGTTATCTGGTGAATAATTTGTTGGTGATTTAATGATTGCGGCTAAGACTGCTGCTTGAGCGTAAGTTAAATCCTTAGGGCTAACATTAAAGTAATATCTACTGGCATCATGAATTCCATAAATTCCGTGATTAAAATAAATAGAGTTTAAATATCCCTCTAATATTTCTTCTTTTGAATAGATACTTTCAAGTTTTATTGCATAATAAATTTCACGTGTTTTTCTTATATAGCTTTTTTTGTTCGATAGATAAATGTTTTTAATGTATTGTTGAGTAATGGTTGAACCACCAATAATATCGTTTCCTCCTATATTATTAAAGAAGGCCCTAATGATACTATATATGTCAAAACCACTATGCTGATAAAATCGTTTATCTTCAATCGTAATGAATGTGTTTATTGCCTCATAACTAATCTCATTTATTAAGATAGAAGTTGCTTCATGAAGATTATTTATCTCATAAAATACTTCACCTTGATCATCGTACATTTTGATGCTAGTTAAATCTTTTATTTCCTCCTTAAAAACAATATTGGCACGATAAAGGTCTATAAAAATTGAAATTATGACAATAAATGACAAAATAATACTTGTTATGATAATCTTTTTTATTATTTTACTTTTTCTCATCATCTTTATTTTTATCTTATAAAGTTTTTTCTATTCTTACAAATTATTTAATGTTATAATATATCTACGTGAGAGGTTTTGGAATATGGTGAATTTATTTAGAAAATTATTTATAAAAAATTATGATAACTTAGAGGATACTAAAATAAGACAAGCTCATGGGAAATTAGCTTCTTTAGTGGGGGTTTTTTCTAATTTAGTGTTATTTATTATGAAAATTCTTATTGGTTTCTTTGCCGGAAGTATCTCAATTATTGGGGATAGTTTTAACAATTTAAGTGACATGGGAAGTTCTTGCATTACCTTACTAGGATTTAAGATTGCTGCTAAACCAGCTGATGAAGATCATCCTTATGGACATGAAAGATTTGAGTATATTTCAAGTTTAGTGGTAAGCATTTTAATTATTGTAATCGGGATAACTTTATTGGGAGAATCGATTACCAAGTTTTATCATAGTTTAACTGAATATCAGGCTAATAATTATTCAATTGTCACCTTTATTATCTTAGGGGTTTCTATTGTTTTAAAATTATGG
>JBGVOE010000011.1:0-11080 GCA_045126355.1 Anaeroplasmataceae bacterium
TCATCATCTATTCGTTTTGGTGCAACTGAGTCAGCTGCTCTTAATTCTGGTTTATCAAGTATTATTGTTACTTTAACATTTAAAGCCTCTGATGGTACTGCAAATTTTACAAATGTTTATTTTGCAGTTAATTCTTCAGTAGAACTTGTAGCTGGTAAGGGAAAAGAATTTGCACTAAATTTGACTATTAAAGAATAATTATTATTTCCGTCTTAATTATTGAATGGTTTTAAAGAAGGTAACAATGTTACCTTCTTAAATACCAAAATTCTTACTTTTTAAAATACATTTCTTATAAAGTATATTTTAAAACGTAAGAAAGAAAGGAGAAATTTATGGTTTGGGATTTTATTTTAGAGTTTTTTAAAGTCTTTGTTGAAGGGGTAATAAGTATTTTTTACACGAAAAACAATTCTAACAATATGGGAGGTGTTTTTGGAGGAATAATAGAAATATTTAATATAAATGAATATATTAAGTTATTTACTGATTTTAATGCTACTAACCCTAGTGTTTTAGATTGGATTTTATTTATCTTTGGTATAATTTTAGTTCTTACTGTTTTGATAGGTCTTATTTTTATAACTATATTGTTAATTAAAAAGATACTAAATAGAATTTTTTCTAAAGAAACTAATCAAGATTTAATAGATGAAATAGCTAGACTAAGAAGTGATCTTAAGAGAAGCCAAAAGGAAAAAGAAAGGTTATTAAAATATAGGAGTATAGGGAAAGAAAAGTTATTAGGAATAATAGATGAAGAAGATAAAGAAAATCATATTAATAAAGATTGTAGATTTTATAAACTGATTAAAATTGATGAAAAATATAAAAACTATAATACAGTTTCAATTGATATTGAATATTCATTAGAAAATATTTGTAATGATTTCAGATTATTTGCGGCTAAAGAGTTAAATTTATACTATGATTTAAAAACCGTTAGACTATTTTTTTCAGCATTTTCTGTTAGTAGAATTATTGTTTTACAAGGTATATCTGGAACAGGTAAAACATCCTTACCTTATGGGGTTGGCAAATGGTTAGGAAATGACGCGACGGTTGTCTCTGTTCAACCGTTTTGGCGTGACCGTTCGGAAATTTTTGGTTATTTTAATGAATTTACAAAAAAATATAATGAAACAGAACTTTTAAAACAAATGTATGAAGCGCGATATCGTAATGAATTATTTTTAACAATTATTGATGAGGCTAATATTGCAAGAGTTGAATATTATTTTGCAGAAATGCTAAGTGTTTTAGAAATGCCAAGTGCGGAAGATTGGGTTGTTGATATAACTTCAAATAGTTGGGCCAATGATCCAAAACTTATAGAAGAAGGTAGATTTAAATTACCTATTAATATGTGGTATGTCCTAACTATCAATAATGATGATTCAACATTTGCTTTATCAGATAAAGTATACGATCGTGCCATACCAATAAGTATAAATAAAAAAGCTATGGCATTTGATGTAGGTGATAAAGAATATCGTAAGAATTTAAATATCACATATGATTATTTAGAAAAATTATTTGTTAAAGCAAGAAATGATTATAAAGTAAAAGATGAAAATTTAAAATTATTAAATGCTTTAAGTGATTATCTAATTAAGCATTTTAATCTATCATTTGGTAATAGAATTATAAAACAAATAGTAGAGTTTGTTCCTGTTTTTGTGGCATGTGGTGGCGATGAACTTGATGCATTAGATTATTTTTTAGCTAATAAAATATTAAGAAAATTAGAGTCTTATAACTTAGCTTATATTCGTAATGAAATAGAAGGATTAATTACATATTTGAGTAAGCTTTTCGGCAAAACACATATGAAGGAAAGTAAAGAGTATTTAAATAAATTGAAAAAATAATTGGAGGGATTAATAAATGGAATATTTATCAATATTTTTTAAAAAGATAAATGAAATATTAGGCTATGACCCCTTATTTCGATATCTTACTAACACTATTAATAGTGGAGATAATGAAGTAAAAATAGTACAAAAGGAGGTCAAAGTAGATATAGATAAAAAATGGATTGAAATAATTGAAGAGGTCTTACCTTATTTAGATCAATTAATAAGAAATCCTAAAGAATTTATTGATTATGAAGAAGAATTAGTTGATATTTCTAATGCGAAAAAAGTAGGAAAGGAAAATGTGAAATTTTTAGCAACACATTCTGATTTAGTTTATGATGTTTTAGATGATGTAGTTATACCTAGTAAAGTTTTAAATGAATTAAAAGAAGATACTTATGAAATTTATGAAAATCGATTTTTATATACATTATTAGTTAAATTAAAAGATTTTGTCGAAAGTAAATATACTAAAATTAAACTAGCAGTATCAAAAAAAGCGCAAAGTGAATTTGTAATGAATAGTGATTATGCTTATAAAGATTTACAACTTGTAGTTAATTTTAATACTATAATAGATGATAGGTTAAATAATGAGAATAAAGAAGAAGTATCAGAACTTAGGCAAATTGATCATATTTATTCGATAATTGAAGATTATATGGCAAGTGAGTTTGCGGTAAAAATGACTAACACTAAATTGATTGATGAACCAATTTTGTATACAAACATCTTAAAAACAGAAGTTAATTATATCTACGCTTTAAAACTATGGGATTTTATTAGTGAATATGATAGTGATGGTTTTAAAATAGAATATGTAGAAAGCTATACAAATTTAGATGATAAAGCTGTGACTGAATTTAAAAACTTATTATTTTTTAATCAATTATTTATTCAAAAATACTTATTAGATAATAAAACATTTGATTTTGAAAGTGTAATGGAATGTAATTCTAAAGACTTGATTTTTGAAGAAGAGTTAAATAAGGATATGATTTGTGTTGTTCCACTTGATATTTATATGTATAAAGTAAATATCGAACTAAGAAGAATGGAAGAAAAGTTTGAACTGTTATCTTTAGAACATAAAATGAAATTAAGTGAGGGAGAAAATAGTCAATCGTTAAGTTTAATGGATGCTATTAATATTAGTAATAAATATAATGAAATTGATAAAAAATATGTTTATAATGTTTTAGAATTAATTGATAATTTAAAACCTGAAGAATATGAAAGGTATTCATTAAATGAAGTTAAAGATGAATATTTAAAAAGAGTGAAATCATTATTGTTAGCTTCTCATAAAAGGATAATTGAAAAAGTTTTGTTTACTGATGTTAAAAAGGATTGTTAATTATTTAAATTTTATTATTATTTTTATTCTTTTTTTAACAGCTATATATGTATTTATATTTAGTATTAATAACAAAGATGTTAGTTTATTTGGATATAAATTTTATATTATAAAAACAAATTCTATGGCACCAACATTAAATGTTAATGATGTAATAATATCAAAAGAAGCAGATTATGAAAAATTAGATAAAAATACTATTATTACATTTGATTTTAATACTGAATTAAATATGCCAAATACTCACCGTATTGTTGGTTATTATTATAAATTTATTGATAATGATACGGTAAAATATGACAGCACATTTGACTATGATACTGTTGAATTATTCGAAGAAGAAAATCCTAGTTTTAAGGTGGTAGGTTATAGAACTAAAGGTGATAATCTAGATTGTGATATTGATTTAGAACCGGTATTATTTGAATCTATAAAGGGTGTTTATATAAAAAAATCAAATTTTCTATCAATTATACTTAGTGTAATCACGAATTTTTATGGATTTTTATTATTTATATTTATTCCTTTAGTATCACTTTTAATTTTACAAATTATATCGATTTTAAAAATGTTAGATAAAAGAAAAGGGGTTGTTATGAAACAATGAAAGTTTCTTAACAACTCCTTCTTTTTCTAAAGAACCACAATATTGTTAACAACTGTAGTGGTGCGGCAATTATAAATAATAACGCAACATTATTAACCCAATTTAAAGTAATACAGATTGAAAGTGGAATAGTGTAGTATAAACCACTTATACTAAAGAAAAGTAACCATTTGTATTTCCATATATTAGAGAAAATTATTGATATTATTAAAGATACAGGTATTGCATAAATAAATAATAACCATGCTTTTTCAATGTTAAATATATTTAAAAATACAAAAGTTGCAACTGCAATCAACCATGTTAAGCCAATCGAAAGTGCTAGGATAACTCCTTTATTAAATTTACTTTTTGGTTTAATTGTATTAGTTTTTTCACTTACTAAATCATTTAAAGTTATTCCAAACATTGAAGCAATCACCTGCAACATGTAAACGTCTGGTAGACTTTCTCCCCTTTCCCACTTGCTAACTGCTTTATCGGAATAATTTAATTTAATAGCTAGTTCTAATTGCGTTAGGCCATTAGCTTTACGAAATTTTGTAATATTTCTAGCTACTATTTGTTTAAATTCATTTTCATTTATCATAGCCACATTATAACATAAATCGCAAAAAAAACCAATATATGATAGTTTTCATTTTTTCGACAAAATATTTAAATATCTATTTTACTAAATTGACAAATGACTTCATTATATCTATAATGAATATATAGTAGGAGTTGAAGATGATATGAAAAAATTATTTAAAGAATTTGCAGCATTTATTAACAAAGGAAATGCATTAGCGTTAGCTATTGGGGTTATTATTGGGGGTGCTTTCACAGCAATTGTATCAACAATAAACACAAAGATTATTTCACCTGTTATTGGTTATTTATTAGGTGGTTATAATTTAGCTGAATCAGAATCATTAAAAACAGTGTTAAAACCAGAAGTGTTAAACGAAGCTGGTGAAGTCATTAGTGCAGAAAATGCAATTTATTGGGGTGCATTAATTCAAGCAGTTATCGACTTCTTATTAACAGCTATTATTTTATTCTTGATTTTTAAAATTGTTACATTTGCTATAGAATCAGCAAAGAAAAGTGCTGAAAAATTAGAAGAAAAAATGAAAGAATTAATTCACAAGGAAACTGAAACTGAAGAAGTAGTTGTTGAAGAACCAGTAGTTGTTGAAGAAGTTAAACCAAGTGAAGAAGTTTTACTTTTAACTGAAATACGCGATCTATTAAGCAAACGCAATAATACAGAAGAATAAAATTTTAGGTCACTTTTTTAAAGTGGCCTTTAATTTACGGGTGAGTTTATGTTAAATGAAGAGTTTTTAAAAAGAATGAAAGAATATTTAAAAGATGAATATGATTCATTTTTAGCTAGTTATAATGATAATAATATTAGAGCTTTTTCTATTAATAAAAAAGTTATTTCAAACGAGCTATTTGAATCTATTTTTGATCTTAAAATAAAGAAAATACCTTATTTAGATAATGGATATTATTTGTTGGATGAAAATATAAAAATGGGATTTCATCCACTGCATCACGCTGGCGCTTTTTATATGCAAGACCCATCTGCGATGTGCGTGTGCGAATCAATTGATTTTCCATCTGATTTACTAGTTTTAGATTTATGTGCCGCTCCAGGTGGAAAAAGTATCCAATTAGCTCAAAAACTTTCTAATGGTATATTAATTTCTAATGAAATTGATAAAGATAGAGTAAAAGCACTATATTCAAATATCGAACGAATGGGACTTAATAATGTAGTTGTAACAAATAATGCACCTGTTGATTTTTTAAAGAGTTTTAAAAATAGTTTTGATATGATCTTAATTGATGCTCCCTGTAGTGGTGAAGGGATGTTTAGAAAATATCCTGAATCTCAAGGTTTATGGAGCTTAGAAAATGTTAGCGTCTGTCATAACCGTGATATCGAAATAGTTGATATTGCAAATCAATTATTAAAAAAAGATGGTATTTTAATCTATTCAACATGTACATTTGCTAAGGAAGAAAATGAAGATATTGTTTCTTATTTGATTGAAAAATATAATTACAGTCAAATTGATGTTAAAGATAATATCAAAAGTGTATTAAAAGAAGGTTTTATTCCTAAAACGTATCGTTTTTATCCCCATTTAGTTGACGGAGAGGGACAGTTTTTAGCAATTTTACAAAAAACTGACGGCGAAATAAATAATTTAAAAGCTTATACAAAATTTAGTAAAAGTATTGAGTTTGATGAATTTTGTAAAAAGAATTTAAATGCAAAATTAACAAATATTATTCAAAAGAAAGATGATTTATTTTACTGTAGTGCTCCTTTTGATTTAAGTAGTTTAAAAGTTTTAAATTATGGTGTTAAATTAGGAGAAATATACAATAAGCGATTTATTCCAAATCACAATTTTTTTAAAGCGTTCCCTTATTTATTCAATAGTTCGTTAAACGTTGATTATAAAGATGATATGGTTAGTAAATATTTAAGGGGCGAACAAATTTTTTCAAGTGTTTTAAATGGCTTTGGAGTTATAAAAATTAACAATATTACCCTAGGTGGGTATAAAGCTAGTAGTGGTAATTTAAATAATTATTATCCAAAAGGATTAAGAAATTTTTAATATTGACATTATTCGACAAAATAATACTAAATAGTTGTTTTATCATTAGTTCGAGGTGATATCTTTGGAAAATTATAGCAAGTTAATTATTGATAATGAAAAAAATATTAATGGCAAAAAATTTACATATAATTTAATTACTAATGAATTTACTTTTGAATCGTTGTTGAAAAATTTTGATATGCAAATTTTATCAGGTTTTAAACCAAAGTTAAATAATGATGATGATTTAAAATCAAGATTAGAAAATGAAATTTATAAACTTTCTAAAACACCTGGTGAATATCACTTTGAAACTTCGCATTATTCAAAAAATAAAGGTTTGAGATATTATTCAATACATATTAAAAATAATGACGAGGTTAATACTATTATAGATGGTATTATGTATGATGTTACTAATGAAAAGAATTTACTTTCAAAAATGGTTCAAGCAGAAAAACTTCGTTCTATTGGCGAGTTAGCAAGTGGAGTAGCGCATGATTTTAATAATCATTTAATGGTTATAACTGGTTCTTGTGAACTTTTAGAAATGCAAGAATTAACTGAAAAACAAAAAACGTTTGTTAAAAATATCTATCAAAGCGCTAAAAAGAGTAGTGAATTAATTAAAAAATTACTTCAATTTAGTAGAGCTGAAGATTATGGTAATCAAAAATTCGACCTTATTGATATCATTAATGATTCTAAAGAAATTATGAGTCATACAACAAAAAATAAAAGTAAAATTCATTTTACAACAAATTTAAAAGAAGCATTTATTTTAGGAAATGTTAGTAGTATTGAAAATGCAATCATCAATTTAATTAAAAATGGTATTGATGCAATGAATGATAATGGTTGTATCTATATAGATTTAACCGCAGAGTATTTAGATACAGTTCCCCTTAATTCGATTATTTCTACAACACCAGAAGGCTATTATTATAAGTTAGAAATTAAAGATGAGGGTAGTGGAATTAGTGAAGAAATTATGGATAAGATTTTTAATCCTTTCTTTACTACTAAAGGTAAACAAAAAGGAACAGGTTTAGGATTATCAACTGTTCTTTCTACAGTCTTAGAACATGAAGGGATGATTACTGTTTCAAGTAAAAAGAATATTGGATCAAAATTCACGTTATATTTTAAAGCTTTAGAAGAACCTGTTTTAAAGAAAGAACGTTATCATATTATGTTAGTTGATGATGATGAAATGGTTAGAAGTGTTGTTGGTGAAGTTTTAACAGACCTTTCTTATCATGTCGTTTGTTTTTCAAATGGATTAGAAGCGGTAGAATATTATAAAAAGAATTTTACTGAAATAGACGTTGTGATATCAGATATGCGTATGCCAAATATGAACGGCATGCAATTATATAGGAAATTAGTCAATTTAAATCCTAAATTATTATTTATTCTGTTAAGTGGTTTTGTAGAAGAGGTATCATTAGAAGAAAATGAATCTACTATAATCTTAGCAAAACCTATAACGGTTAAAAATATTGATTTAGCTATTAAAAAATTATTAAATATTTAGTAAAAACATTTTTCTTTGTAAGTATATTATTAGGTGATAAAATATGCTTCCAAGAGAAAAATTAATTAAATACGGATCTCAAAATTTAGCTGAGTATGAATTGTTAGCGATTATATTAGGAGTAGGTAGTAGTAGTGAAAATGTCTTTGAATTATCAAAAAGGATTATTGATAGTTTTGATAATTTAAAAGAATTATTAGATCTAACCTATGAAGAATTAATTAAAATTAAAGGAATTAAACAAGCGAAAGCTACTAAAATAATTGCTTCAATTGAATTTGCTAAAAGAATTTTTGAGTATAAACCAGCTAAACAAAAATTAGCTAATCCTTATTCAATATACTCCTTTATGCGCTATGAATTAGAAAGCAAAGCTCATGAGGAGTTTTTTGTTTTATATTTAGATAAAAGATTAAGATTAATAAAGAAAATACTTTTGGCTAAAGGCGGGATTGATGCTTTAAGTATTGAGACAATGGAAATTTTTAAGTATGCGATTAAATTAGAGTCAAGTAATATTGTTTTAATTCATAATCATCCACATGGGTCACTAAATCCAAGTGATAGTGATATAGATACAACTAATAATATTTTATATATTGCAAACAACTTACAAATATGTGTAATAGATCATTTAATAATAAGTGAACAAGGTTATTATAGTTTTTTAGAAAATCATAAATTATAAATACTAATAATAGACTTATGTGGTGATTACTAATGAAAAGAAATAATTTCAGAAATTTATTTTCATTGTTGTTAGTTGTATTAGCTTTATATTTATTAGATAATACTAAACTAAATAAATATATCGGGTATGAAAAGGTGAAAGAATATATAAATGAAGATATTGATGTTTTTGGCGTAGCTAAAGGTTTTTTCGGAGAGAAATTAAGGCTTTTTTACAATACTGAACAATCTGTTTCATCAACTATTATTAAAGAAGAAAAGTATGGTGATGGATATAAGGTATATTTATCAGATGATTTTTTATACTCATCATATATTGGCACTGTAATTAAAATAAGTAAAGAGGACAATTACTACTCAATTATTATTAGTAAATCTAATGGAAAGATCTTAATTTCTAATTTGATAGATGTGAAAGTGTCTTTATATGAGAAGATAGAAGCGGATACATTACTTGGAGTTATAGATGGATTTTACTATTATGAAGAAATTTAAGATTCATTATTCTTTTCTTTTATTACTTTTATTTTCTTTTTTTCTAGGATTGATTAAAGAAATGTTTTTAATAATTTTTGTTTTATTGATTCATGAGATAGGACATTTGCTATTTATAATATTATTTAAAAATTCTATTTCAAATATTATTATTTATCCATTTGGTGGTGTTATCAATTATGAACTTAAAAATGATTTTATTTATAAAGAATTACTAATAACTTTAGGAGGAGTATTATTTAATCTTTTCTTTTATATTTTGTTTAAAGTGTTAAATTTAGAACTTTTATCAAATATAAATTTTGTATTTATAATTGTCAATTTAATTCCTATTCATCCGCTAGATGGAAGTAGAATTTTGACTTTGATTTTATCTATAAATTTACCTTATTATTTATCTAAAATTATATGTCTTATAGTTTCCTTAATTTTATCTTTAATTTTATTTATTTACTTTGTTATAAATCAAAGTGGATTTTATTATATGTTTTTAACTTTGTTTTTAATTAGAATTAATATCCTATCAATTATTAAAATTAAGAAAGAATATCATATGTTTTTATTATTAAAATATTTAAATCCTAACATTAGGTTAAAGGATAAGATGACAACTTTGTTTACCTATAATCCTATTAGAAATATATTTTATGGGAAAAATACAATTTTTAATTTTAAGTCCTTTGTCGTTAAAGAAGAAGTTGTGTTAAAAAAATACTTTGAAAAATAAAAAAAGATTACATTAAATTAATCTTTCATTTTTCATTTTATTATATTTATTTAATAATTCGCCAAAACGTTGATAATGGATGACTTCGCGTTCTCTTAGGAAAGAAAGTGGCGCTAATACATCTGGATCATTTGTTAAATCCATTAAACGTTCGTATACAATTCTTGCTTTCTCTTCAGCAGCTAAGTTTTCAGTTAAATCAACAATTGGATCTCCTGTAACTGCAAATAACATTGCTGAAAATGGAACTCCATTTGCATCAACTGGGAACATGTTTTTACCATGTTCAACATAATTTGACTCTATTCCTAAAGCCTGTAATTCTTCAACTGTTGAGCCTTCGGTTAATTGCAAGACGATTGTATTTATCATTTCGATATGAGCTAATTCTTCAGTACCAATATCGGTTAATAATGCTTTCCCTTCATCAGTGGGCATTGTATAACGCATAGTTAAGTATCTTAGGGCTGCCCCTAATTCACCTGCGTAACCACCGAATTGTGTTAATATCATTTTAGCTAGTTTCGGGTTTTTATTTTTAATGTTGATTGGCAACATTAATCTTTTTTCATAACACCACATTAAAAGCGATCCTCCCATGGCCAAGGGCCAGTAATATATGATTCGTTACTTATTGAATCAATTGTAATTGGACTAAAATTAACATTATAATAGTCTTTTAATTTTACTAATTCTGTTTTAAAAGTGTTTATTAACATTTTTGCACGCTCGTTATTAGGGTGAGTGTCTAAAAACAAGTTTAAATCAGTTACTAAAAATGAATAGATATCGATAAGTGCCAAGATGTTTTGTCTTGGTGTTGATCCTTTTAGAATCTTATTTGTTTCGAATTTATATGGAATATACAAGTTTGCGAAACTACTTCCTCTTGCTAAGGCTGCTTCTGGCGGAACTAACGTTGTTAATTCTTGAATATTTATATATAATTGTGCTAACATTTATTTACCTCCGCTAATAGATTATGACTTTTAACTTTAATATTGTGGGCGAATGATAATTACTTGTGGAAATTCTATATTTTTTTGATAAAATTATATTAGAGGGTGCGCCGGTACGGTTCACATAACATAGTCGGTGGGATTCCGACCTAGAAAGACCTAGCAAGCCATCTAGTACTGAGACCTTGGAACCGAAGTCGTGAGATTAGGTTTAAGCGTAGGTCAGGGATACTGCAAGCCTTA
>JBGVOE010000012.1:0-7699 GCA_045126355.1 Anaeroplasmataceae bacterium
TCAAACTCTCGAAAAAATTTATGTTTTTGATTTTTTATTGTTTGTTCTGTCTCAATTTCGTTATCTTCGTTTTTACTTTCGAAATTGCGTTTGTTGTTCGCTTTATTCGTTCATGTTCAGTTTTCAAAGACCTACTGACTCATTAGAGCCGTGAATTATTTTATCACTTTAAAACTATACTGTCAACACTTTTTTTCAAAAATTTTTCAATATTTTTTTAAATTAATAAAAGTGGTGGATGGGGACGGTTTCGAACCGCCGAACCCTTAGGGAGCAGATTTACAGTCTGCCGCGTTTAGCCTCTTCGCTACCCATCCACTTTTGTGCACTAATTCACAGTGCTTATTTATTCTACTATAAATGAAAATAAAAAGCAATACCTATTTTTCATTTTTTTACACTTTTTTTAAATAATTTATTTTTAACACTTTTCCCACCTATAAATACGCACGCACACACGCATACGTATATATAAATAAGGATGAAAATTACTGTTTTTTCAACAAAATAGGACTAGGATATTCAATTCCTTCTTCATTTAACATTTTAACAATTTTTGTTTTTAACACTCTTGTAACTTCGAAATGCTGAAAAGATTTAGTCGGGCAAACAATTCTTATTGAATAAAATGTTTCATCGATCACCTGAACCCCTAAAATTTTAGGCCTACTAATAATATTATGATGATTAAAATCTTTTATTACACCCTCAACTAATTCTATTATCTCATCAACCAAATATTTATGTAATATAGGTAAATCAATAATTGATAAGGAATCGTTTCGTGAATAATTAATTACTGATTTTATATCACCATTAGCAAAATAATGAATTTCTCCATTATATGTTAAAATCTTAGTTGTTTTTAATCCAAGTTCTAAAACTTGCCCAACATTATTATTTATAGATACATATTCTCCAACCACATATTGGTTTTCAAAGATAATGAAAAATCCATTAATCATATCTTGCATCAGTTTTTGAAGACCAAATCCGAGTAAAATCCCTAAAAGTCCAGCGCCTGCTAAAACAGACGCTGTATCTACTCCTAATATTGAAAGTATAATAAATAGACCTACTAATAATCCCCCATATTTAATTAGATTAATGATTAATAAGAAGATAGTTTCTTTTCGTTTAGAAACCTTACCCATAATAAGTCTTTTAAAAAATAAATTGGCAATAAAATGAATACTAAAAATTACTACGACTACAAAAGCCATTAATAATACTTTATCTAACATTCTATCACCAATTAATATTGTGTATTAAATTTGATTTATTATACTATTTACTTTGTTTAATCTTTTTATCTAATTCAAACTTACTCATCATTATAACTCTACCACAACCGCAACATTCTAGTTTATAGTCTGCACCTGTTCTAATAATTTTCCATTCATTACTTCCACATACATGTGTTTTCTTTGTTTTAATTATTTCATTTAACGTATACATAACACCACATCCTATAATGGATTTTTCTTAATAGAAGCAAAAGCACGAGGGTATTTGTTAGGACATTTTTCAAAATGATTAATAACAATTAACACTCTCTTACTTTCTTCTTTTGGTAAATAGTATTCTGCTTGATTAACAATTTTTCCTTTTAATATACTTAAAGAATTCCCTTCATTAATTTCTTCTTCAGCATTTTTACCTTTCATACTAACAAAGTTTCCACCAACTTTAACTAAAGGAATACATAATTCATTTAAAATATTTGCTCTAGCCACAGCTCTAGCTGTAACCATATCAAATGATTCGCGGTGATCTTTAGCATATTCTTCAGCTCTACCATGCACTAAATTAACATTAGCTAATCCTAATTTAGAAACTAATTGTTTTAAGAAAGTAATTCTTTTGTCTAATCCATCTACAATAGTAACATTTAAATGAGGATATACTATTTTAAGTGGAATACTAGGAAATCCTGCGCCACTTCCTACATCACAAATAGAATTAACAGTAGTTAAATCTAATACTTGACCAACTAAAATACTGTCGTAAAAATGTTTAATATAAACATCTTCTTCCTCAGTTATCGCGGTTAAGTTAACATATTCATTATATTCAACTAAAAACTTAAAATAAATTTCAAATTGTTCTAATTGTCTATCTGATAATTCGATATTAATATTTGCTAATAACTTATTAAATTCCATTATCTAGCACCACCTTTAATATACACAGATAAGATAGCAATATCAGCAGGATTAACTCCACTAATTCTTGAAGCTTGACCAATTGTTAAAGGTCTTATTTCTTTTAATTTTTCTCTAGCTTCCAGTGCAATATTAGGAATATTATCATAATCAATATCAGCAGGGATTTTTCTTAATTCATTTGAAATTAATTTTTCAGCTTCTTTAAATGCTTTCTTAATATATCCTTCATATTTAATCTCAATTTCAACTTGTTTTACAATATATAAAGGATAATCAAAATCAAAGTTTTCTTTAATAAATGAAGCAGTTACTTCAGGACGTTTAATTAAGTCAAATAAAGTTGTACCGTTATTTAATACTGATGAGTTTATATTAGCTAAGGCAGTATTAAGTTCTTTTGTTGGAGAAACTTTAAATCCTTTAAACATTTCAATACAATTTGTAATATCTTCTTTTTTCTTTAAAATTGCATCATGTTGCATATCAGTAATTAATCCAACTTTATAACCATATTCACGTAAACGAAGATCAGCGTTATCATGTCTTAATAGTAATCTATACTCCGCTCTTGAAGTTAATAGACGGTATGGTTCTGATGTTCCTTTAGTTACTAGATCGTCGATTAAAACACCGATATATGCTTCATGTCTTTGTAAAATAAACGGCTCCATATTGCTAATTTTTAAGCAAGCATTAATACCAGCCATTAATCCTTGTGCTGCAGCTTCTTCATAACCAGAAGTTGAATTAATTTGACCAGCACAATATAAATTTTTTATTAATTTAGTTTCCAATGTAGGCCATAAATTAATCGGATTAATCGCATCATATTCAATTGCATAAGCATACTTTGTAACAACCGCGTCTTCAAGTCCTGGAATTAATCTGATCATTTTATCTTGAATTTCAATTGGCATTGATGTAGAAAAACCACCTAAATAAATTTCATCTAGCGCCAAACTTTCAGGTTCAATAAAAATTTGATGACGTTCTTTATCATTAAATCTTACAACCTTTGTTTCAATAGATGGACAGTATCTAGGACCAACACCTTCAATAACACCACCATACATTGCTGAAGCGTCAAGGTTGTTCATAATAATATCGTGGATTTCTAAATTAGTATATGTTAAATAACAAGGTACTTCTACCCCGCTTAGATTTTCGATATTTCCATCAAAACTAAAATTAGTAACTATATCATCACCAGGTTCTAATGATACTTTAGAGTAATCAATTGAATCTTTTTTAATTCTTGGAGGAGTACCAGTTTTAAGTCTTGTAACATCAAAACCTAATCTTTTAAGTTGAGCACTCAATCCATATGTAGTAGGTTCTCCATCTGGTCCTTCAATCTTAAAATCATGACCTCTTAAAGTCTTACTATTTAAATAAGTTCCTGTAGTTAAAATAACAGCTTTAGCATATATTTTAGTGTCATCAGAAAGCTTAACTCCAATAGCCTTGCCATCTTCAATTAACACCTCATCTACTAACGCTTCTAACAATGAAAGTTTTTCCATTTTTTCCAAAGCTTTACGCATCTCTTTAGGATATTCTATTTTATCAGATTGAACACGTAGAGCTTGAACCGCAGGTCCTTTAGAACTATTTAACATCTTAGTTTGAATTTGAGTTAAATCAGCAATCTTACCTTGAATACCACCTAAAGCATCTATCTCGCGAACAACAATACCTTTAGCTGGTCCACCAATAGAAGGGTTACAAGGTAATTTAGCTAATTGATTTAAATCACCAGATATTAATAATGTAGTTAATCCAATTTTACTAGTTGCGTGAGCGGCCTCACATCCTGCGTGACCTCCACCAACAACAATAATATCATAATTCATAAACATCACCAACTTGCACAAGTATTATATCATAACTATTATTTTTAAAAAGAAAAAATATTTTATATTTTTCAAAATTAATAAAAATAAAAATGTTAGCGTTTACAAAAAAAGTAGTGCATTTATAAAACAGTTGTATTATAATAGTAATATACTATAAATAAAAATCGATTTTAATAGGGAGGAAATTGAAATGAAATTAATCTTAGGAAATCCAGGTAGTGGTAAAACTAAAGCACTTTTAGCATTAAGTGAAAAAAATAACATTCCTATTCTTAGTGAATCAAGTGCTAGAGTACAACGTCTTTTAGTGAAAGCAAGTAATTATGGTTTTCACATTCCTACTCCAGTTACAGTAGACGAATTAGATGCTAGTATTACAGAAGTATATGTTGACGATGTTAAAAAACTTTTAGAAACTCTTTTACGTGTTAACTTAGGATGCATTACAGTTAATAGAGACGAAAGTTTAGAAATTAAGGATTTAGATTTATAATTATAGGAATCTTATCTTTTTTTACAAAGCAAAATAAAAACCACAAAAATGTGGTTTTTTTCTTTTTACTCTTCAGTTGAATTATTTACTTCTGCAGGTTCCTCTGCTACTTCTTCTTCGTTATTAATTCCAAAGAAATCATCGTAATGAGCTTGTTGTTCATCCATTAATTCATCAAAACGTTTATGACCAATAATGTTTTTAATCTTTTCAACAGCTGTAGAATTATGTTTATTAACAATACTGTCAACCTTTTTATTAACAATTACATTAACAACGATAAATGCTACTAATACTGCACCCATTGCGATCATTTGCCCTGTTTCGCCTAATTGTTGTGCGAAAACCATTAATAAAATAAAGGCAACAAAAACGGCAATTGATACAGGAATGAAAACGAATTTCATAATTTTACTACGTTCTTTTTCAACAGCATCCCAGAAATCAATCATACATTGATTAACTCTTCTGCCATATAATTCACGTAAACGTGGATAATAAGTATCTTCTAATATTAATTTATATCTTTTCCCATCAACACTAGACCAAATAGCAAATTTAGCTTTTGGAGCATACTCATTAAATAATGCTTCATTTTGGTTAAGACTGTGTAATTCAACAACTGTACCGTTACTTAATTCTTGAACATCAAATGGTTCTGTAGTAACACTATTATAAATTTTAGGATTAATTTTCATATTTATTTCACCTCAAAGATTATTTTAACATAATTTTTAACTTTATGGTATAATAAATTTATATATTAGTTTTAAATTAAAACTAGTTATATACAAGATTATGTATTATGTAAAGGATTGATGTCAAATGCTAAATAAAAATATCTTATTAGCGGAAGATGAACCAACGATTTCACGCTTAGTTAGAACTTATTTTGAAAGAGACAACTATACAGTTTATACAGCCTCTAATGGTGAGGAAGCAATAAAAATATTTACAGAAGTTAAAATAGACTTAGTATGCTTAGACATCATGATGCCAATTATGGACGGGTTTGAAGTAACAAAAATAATTAGAGCTTCATCAGATGTTCCAATTATTATTATGACCGCTCTTCAATCTGAAGAAGATATCTTAAAAGGGTATAGCCTACACGTTGATGACTATATTACTAAACCATTTAATCCAAAAGTGTTAGTAGCTAAAGTAAATAACTTAATGATGAGAATGGATAAAGAAAACTCTTTAAAAATGGAATATAAAATCGGAGAATTATCTTTTGATTTTATAAATAGTAGTGTTACTTTTGAAGGAAAACCTTTAGAATTAACAAAAACAGAATTTAAAATGTTAGCCTTCTTAGCAAAAAATAATAACAAAGTTTGCTCAAGAGAACTTCTTTTAGATGAAGTATGGGGACTTGAAGTTTATGTAGATGATAGAATTGTAGATGCGTATATAAAGAAATTAAGAAAGATAATCGCTCCAAAAAAATATATCAAAACAGTTTTTGGAACAGGGTATCGCTTTAGTATCGAGGAAAAATGAGAAAACTATTAAGAAAATTTTCCCTACATACACAAATAATATTTTCAAATACAATTCTTCTTTTACTATCATTAATAATCTACTTTATCTATATAACTTTAATTGATGAAACAGAAGTGTATCAAAATAACCCTACATTATTTAATATCCTATATTGGTTAGTAATAATTGTTGGATTAATGTTTGCGAGTGCATTCTTAATCGAAAAATTAACACTTCCAGCAAAAGAGTTTATCGGATACGCTAAAGAGTTTGAACAAATTGACTTTAGAGAAATAGCGTGCGAAATGACAAACTCTGATTTTCTTAAATTAGCTAACGCTTTTAATGATTTACAAATAAAATTAAATCAAACAATCGAAGAGTTAAAGAAAAACAATAATAAAATAATCAAATTAAACGATGATTTAAAAAATGAATTAGTTTATAAAAGAAATCTTGTAGCTTCTATTTCTCACGATATTAAAACACCACTAACCATAATTGCGGCAACTATTTCAGCTATAAGTGATGGAATATTTAGTCCAGAAGAGACTCAAAAAGAGTTAGAAAATGTTTTAAATGAAATTGATAAAACAAAGAAAATGTTACAAGATACAATCAATATCTATCAAATCGAATCAGAAATAAGTGATGATAAATTTGAGGAATTTAAAATCATTGAAGTCGTAAATAATATTACACACGACTTAAGTAAACTAATAACTAAATATAAACACACACTTCATTTAAATATCGAAAATGATATAACTATCTTTGGTGATAAGGAAAAAATAACAACCGCAATTAAAAACTTAGTTATAAACGCAATCATCCATTCACCTATGGAAAATAATATTATGATTAATGTTATCTCAAATAAAAAACATTCAGTATTAGAAATAATAAATACTGGTGTTAATATAACAGATGAAGATATCAAAAACATCTTTAAACCATTTTATCGTGTAGATAAATCACGCACAAAACACGAAGACTTTGGAAATGGATTAGGACTATTTATTACTAAAGAAATTATTAAAAAACACAATTTAGAAATAAATGTTGAAAACATTGAAAATGGAGTTAAATTCTATATTATATTTAAATAAGAATCGAATAGGAGGAAATTTTAAATAAAATTTAAAACTTCCGACCTTTCACACCACCGTACGTACCGTCCGGTATACGGCGGTTCACTTATTTATCTAACGGTTCTATAGTAGAACTCCATAGACACTAGTCCTCTTGCAGCTAGTGTTTTATTTTGTATTAAAGAATTTAATGCTCCACACGCGGTATTCATATACCCTTTACGTGTATTCGCTATAGCCCATATATCCTCATCAGTTTTCTTAACATTCAAGAGGTTACGTAATTTGATAAGGCTCTTGTATCTTTTAGTGACAGTTTTCCAAGCCTTCCATATACACATTCTAATTCTTATGCGAATGGTTTTATCTAATTCTTTCAATAGCGTAATCATATCGGCTATTTTATAGTAGTTAACCCATCCATAAATTACTTGCTTTAATTTAAGTAATCTATAATCGAGCGAAACACCCCAACTTCTTAAAGTTAGGGCTTTTAGTTTTTCTTTTATTCTTTTGACTGATTTTGGATGGACAATAACCCGTACTTTTCTACACGAGGGATTGTAGTAAAAGCCAAAGCCTAAAAATTTCACCTCATTAAAT
>JBGVOE010000013.1:0-2945 GCA_045126355.1 Anaeroplasmataceae bacterium
ATCAGAGTGATTCAATTGATAAAAACTCTGTGATAAAAACTATAAATTTATAATTAAATATCAGTAAGTTAAGCATTTCAAGTTTAGCTTAATATTATCAATTTTAGTAGATAAAACTAGATAATTCTTTGATGTGAGCCCAATTTATTGTATGTATTACTAAAATTACACTCATTTTGTGAAGAATACCAAAGGTTTTGCGTTCAATGAAAAGAAAAGCATGCAAACGCATATTGATTTTATAAAAATAAAAGGTAATATTTACCATCGTATTCAACCAAAACAATTTTTTTTAGCAATTGATGCAATCTCATTATTCACATGAAATCCTACAATCAATTTTTTAAATTTTTATTAGCTTTAATCGGGTGCATAACTATCTTTTTATACGTTTTTTTAAAGACTATAAAAAATACAATTGGTACTTTAGAAATTAATCAGCTAATTTGGTCATTAAAGCTAAACAATGAAGGAGTTGATGTTTCGGTTGTAGTATTGTACGTTAGTCGATTAGCATTAGCTATTTTTGTTTGTTTTATTTTCTGCTTAATAATATATAGACATAAACAGATATATAACTTCTTTTTAGGTAATTATCTAAAGAAGATCCCTGTTTACAACGTAATTGCATTTAAAATTAATAAATTTCAATCACTTTTTTATCTTTTATTTTTAGGTTTACTAATTAATTTTGGAATTAACACTTTTTTAAGAGTAAATGAGAGTTCAGATCTTGTTTACTATTTTCAAAATAACTTTTTTAAAAGTTACCCTAATCATGATTTTATTAAAGATAATTACTACGTACCAAAACTTGATGAAATAAATTTTAAGCAAAAAAGAAATATCGTAATTATTCTTGCAGAGTCTTTTGAAAATACTTACTTTAATCCACAAAATCCATATCATATTGAAAGCAAAATTAACTTGGATGAGTCTATTTCTTTCACTAATTTTAAACAATGTTCTAATGTTAGTTTTACTATAGCAGCTTTATCAGCCTGGCATTTTGGATTGCCACTAAAATTACCTTTAAAGGATGGTAATAATTATGTAGGAAATCGTTTCCTTCCGAATGCGATTTCTGTTTTTGAAGTTTTAAAAGCTAATGGATACAACAACAACTTTTTACTAGGCACAGACAAAGCTTATAGTGGAAAAAAGAATCTTTTTGGTCAACATGGTAATTTTAAAATTAAAGACAAAAATTATTGGATTGAAAAAGGATATTCTTTAGAAGAGTTTGAGGGGACTGGCTGGGGATTTACAGATGATTTTACACTTGAAAGAGGGATAGAGGAGTACCAAGATTTATTAAAACAAAAAACACCTTTTTCCTTGATATTAGAAACCGTAGATCTTCATTTTCCTGAAGGGTGGTCACCTAAGGAATA
Source organism: Anaeroplasmataceae bacterium (assembly GCA_045126355.1). Classification (GTDB taxonomy): domain Bacteria; phylum Bacillota_I; class Bacilli_A; order Acholeplasmatales; family Anaeroplasmataceae; genus CAZSIA01. The sequence continues at coordinate 1,395 of JBGVOE010000013.1, forward strand.
TAACAAATTTAATGATTTGAGAGATCCTATTGCGTATGTTGACAATAGACTTGCAAATTTTGTTTCTCAATTTAAAAGAATCAATGCTCCAAACACCGTATTACTAATTTTAGGTGATCATAACTTTATGGGAGTTTCAAAAATAATCGATATTAAGTCAGAACGAACAATATTTAATGCAATATATAACTCACAAAGAAAAGTTCCAAAAAATAAATTAAAAGAGACTGTTTCCGCACTAGATATTGCGCCTACAATCCTAGATTTATGTGGCGCTAGTTGGAATAGAGAGCAATTTGGATTAGGAATATCACTTTTTTCAGACAAAAAGTCGTTAATGGAACAATACGGTAAAGAAGAGTTTAACAACAAGATAAAACAAAATTCAAAATTCTATGACAAATTATTCTAGTACAAAATGAAACTTACTACTTCTATAAGAAAAGGATACTCAATGAAATCTAAATTTATATATTCATTAATAGTAGTGATTCTTATTGCAGGGCTAACAACATTTATAAATGTAAGGTTCAATAGAATTGAAAGAGCTTTAAATAGCAAAAATTGCACCATAGAAAAAGTTGGATTTTTTAGAAACAACATAACACCTATAAGTTTTAATAATATAAAAAGAATTGCTCATGGTGCTGGAGGTTTCAATCAACAAGCAGTCACAAATTCAATAGAAGCAATTGAAAGCAATAAAGATAAATTTGACCTCTTTGAAATTGATTTTAATTTTACTAAAGATAATCGTCTTGTATGCACTCACGATTTAGATAAAGAATCGACCTATCAAGACTTTATTAATCATCGTTCAAAAAATAGAAACTTTACTCCAATGGTTTTTGAAGAACTTACCGAATGGCTAGATAAAAATCCAACAAAATCAATTGTTACAGATGTTAAAGATGACAACCTAAAGGCGCTAACCTATATAAAAGAGCATTACAAAGAATATGCAAGTAGAGTTATTCCTCAAATTTACTGCATTGAAGAATATGAACCAGTTAAAAAATTAGGTTATAAAAATATTATTTTTACACTCTATAGAAATGGAAACAGTGATGCAACTATCGTTTCATCTATAAGAGGAAAAAATTTATATGCAGTAACAATTTATAAGGGAAGAGCTCCATTTTTAGCTACAGCGATAACCGAACTTGGAATTCCTGTTTATGCGCATACAGTAAACTCAAATGAGGTATTTGATTTTCTTAGAGAAAATTATGGTGTAACAGAAATATATACAGATTTTCTTTATTAGGAGCTCTATTATCTTATTAACTTTTTAAGTAATAGTAATTCTCTCATTTTTATTGAGTAATAGTTATTGTAGATTATCAATTGATCGCTACAATGCAAGGATGAAATGATTATTACTATTAAATTAATTTTCTAGGAATCATCATGTTAAATCTTCCAAATGTACTTACCTTAATAAGATTAGGTTTAATCCCATTCTTTATTATCCTTTTCTATTGGCCAACTGATATGTCAAACTTCTATGCTGCTATTGTCTTTGTTGTTGCAGCACTTACAGATTTATTA
>JBGVOE010000014.1:0-24030 GCA_045126355.1 Anaeroplasmataceae bacterium
AAACTGAAATCGTTACTCCAACACCTAATCCAGGAGATTCTGGTAACACAGGTAACCAAGGTGGAAATACTGGCGACTCAGGTAATACTGGAGAACAACCTGATGACGGTAAAGATGAAACACCAGATGATGGTAAATTAGATGAAATCAAAGATAAATTTGATAACTGGTTTGAAGACTTTAAAGCTAAAGTTGAAGAAAACAAAGCACTTAAAGCCGCAACAATCGCCTTTGGTTGTATCACAGGTATCTTATTATTATATGGAATCTATGTAATCTTCAAAAAATTATTTAGATGGTTAGGAAGATAATATTATCTATCCTTGGGACGCTAGGAATAGGAATTCTCTTATTCCTAGTTTTCCAAAACATCGATTCATTCGTAGCTACAACAAACAGATTAAGTGACATTTTGAAGATTGATAGCTTAAAGAATTTCTTTGAAGTCTACAATGAATCATCCACTCAAATATATGACGAATCCATAAAAGAAATAGAAGGTGCAGTTAATGGAGTTATTGATTCATTTAATCAGGTATCTCAAAAACCTTTTGAAGAACTCTTAGCTGAATTTCTTTATAACCTATTAGACTTTGGATTAGACTTCTTTATCTATTTCTGTAACTATGGATTAAACGCTATATTAATAGCCTACATTCTCCTAGATGAAACATTTGCAGGAGAACAATTGAACATAAAAACAAGCCCACTCGCTTATCTTTGGATAAAGATAAATAACCTACTAAATAACTTTAAAAACGGCGTAATTTGGCTCTTTAGACAAGTTTTTAACTTCTTATCGAGCAACAAACAAATCATCGTTTTAAGCTTATTTTTGGCCTTGTGTGCCAATGGTTTTATCTATAGATTTGTAGTTGAATTTGTAATATTTTTAATCACATATGTTATTAGAATGATTAACCTAGAAACATATGTTGTTATATTCCAAATAGTACAAACAATATTCACATTCTTATACCCAAAGTTAAAATTCATACCTTTATGGATCTGGATACCTACTTTAGTTATTGTTGTATTCTTTAATGCAGTATCACGTGCTAAATTCAAACTTAAAAAGAATCATGAAAGATTAAAAACATTCGCTAAAGATGAACTAACACAAACAACATTTATTAATGGACCACCAGGAACTGGAAAGACATTACTCAATGTAAGTTTAACACTAGCAAGTGAAGAAAATTATATTGAAGAACTAGAAAAGAAATTACTAGATTATGAGATGCAATATAAGTATTTAAACTTCGCAAATATACGTGCACATCCTGAGCGATATCCAGAACATGAAGCTTATATAAATACATATAATTTACTTACTTCAAGAGGAACATTTATTATTTCTAACTATGCTATTTACTCACCATTATTTAATCAATATTCCAAGATATTTAATTTCGATTATATGAGAGTAAATATACCAACTAATATATATCCGCTTGAAGAATATATCGTTATATCAATATCAGAATTTGATAAAGAATATAACTCACACGATGATAAAAAAGCAGTTGGAGAAGAAGGTGCCGCAACATTCTTTTCAACTGTATCTCACAATCTTAAAAGACATACAAAAATATTTGTAGATTATCAGCTTAAAGATCAAGTACCGTTAAGAATAAGAGGAAATTCGGAATACTTTATTACAATAAAAGAACGTAAAAAGAAGTATCCAATTTTATTGATGGTATATTATTTGCCTTTTAAATTAACTTATAAAATTGTAAGGTATTACATTAAAAAGTATGAATTAAGAAAAAGGAAAATCAATAGAAAGTCTATGCGTACGTCTGTAGCACAATATAAAAGAAACGATATTACCTTACCGTATGCAGTATTAAGAGGACTAGCTACATCCTTAAAAAGAGTTTGTGATTGGTTTGATTCTTTCTATTACTTTAAACTTTCAACAATAGTCTCACAAGAAGGAGAAATTAAAGGTAAAAAGAAAAAGTTAAATATAAATGTTAGAGACCTTAGTTATAATAATCAAAATCTATATGATTCTACATTCTTAAGCTATGCTTATGAACAAAAGAAAAATACAAATTTTAAGGACCTACCTACATTTACACAATTAACACCACCAATAGAAGAATTAGACTTATGTAATTCTAAATTCTATAACAAAATTAATCAATAATGTTACAAATAATATGGGTCTTTTAAAAGTTTCAAATTAAGGAAAAAGGTTTACTCCAACCACGACAGTTTGGGGCTAGACTAATAGCCCCTCTGTCGGGGAGTAAACCGCACTTAATGATCTTTAAAAACAATTATTGAAAGGATGATTTATATGGATGAAAATAACATAAAAATAAAAATCGACTATTTAAGTGTTACATTTCCTTTGGTTTATTTACCAGGTGAAAATGAATTATTCAATGTCCATGAAACAGTAAGAATGATTGCTAACTATTTAAATGTCAGAAACTTTGAAATTACAAAACAAGATTATGCAACAAATAGATTTAAATATCAGTATATGTTAGGTGAAAACATAACATTAAGATTAGCAGGACCAACTAATGATTTAGGAGATAAAACGTGTCAATTAGAATTAAAAGGTGAAGGATGCAGAGACTTCGAAAGAAGAAATCCTGAAAAGTCATGGAATAATCTATTCGTATTTATATCTCAATTAAATGGTAAATTTAAAAGAATCGATATTGCAATTGATGATTTTAAAGGAGAACACGTAAAACTAGATTGGTTGCTTAGAAAATTACAATCAAGATATTATACATCAATATTTAATTCCTCATTTAGACCAATTGGTACTTTAGAATCCGGGTTAACTATTAACTTCGGCAATAATAAAAGCCTTTGTGAATTATGTATCTACGATAAAAAGATGCAACAAAAAGTATTAAAACGAGCGGTTGATGAAGAATATTGGGTTAGATATGAAATGCGTTTTAGAGGAGAAAAAGCAGAACAAGTTATCTTATCTTTATTTCAAGAATATCAAAATACCGATGAAGAAATGTATGGTATAGCTTTAGAAAATTTTGCTTGTGAACAATTATACGGAATATTAGATATTAAAGAAGATAATAGATATTCCAAAGCGGATCAAAAGAAAGCTAAAACAGATAAAAATTGGACAAACTTCTTAAATAATGTAAAGAAAGGTAAACTAGCTCCTAAGATTGATGCTGAAGCTTCGATTGAAAAGTACTTTAAAAATATTGAACCACAAGCTGCTCTTTATATGATAATAAGATATTTATTAAATGGTAAAGATCAAAATTTATTTGAAATGGCTATGTATAAACTAATGTATGAGCATAGCGTATTTAGAAAAGATAAATTCCAAAGGTTAAACTTATTTCTTGATCAAATGAATTGTAAAACATTATCTGATGAAGAAATGGAAAAGTTAAGACAAGAGTTCTTTGGAATTGTAAATGATAGGGAGTTACCATTCTAATGTCAATAGACGATAATTTATTCATTTATAATACTATAAATCATAAATATTCAAATTATATAGTACCTAAACTACCAAATTTAATATGTACATATTTATTGCAATATCCTGAAAAACATGATTTATATTTATCATCAAATGTAGATGTTGAAGAATTATTAAAATATATTATTGAAACTAGAAAACATGAAAAAATAAAACTCTCTGAAATTATTATTAATTATGTGGAGGTTATATGCAACAATACTTAAAAGAATTAAATGAACAACAATTAAAAGCAGTTACAACTAATGCTAAAAAAGTATTAGTTATGGCAGGTGCTGGAAGTGGTAAAACAAAAGTTTTAACATCTAAAATTAAATATAAAATTGATACAGGAACATTTGCTCAATCTATATGTGCTTTTACTTTTACAAATAAAGCAGCTCGTGAAATGAAGTGGCGTTTAGAAAAGATGATAGGTGGAGAATTAGATGCCTTCATTGGGACATTTCATTCATACTGTTACAGTTTTATAATGAATTTTCATTATGATTTAGGATTTACAAGTATTCCTACTGTAATAGATGATGACTCTAAAAGGAAATTAATCAAACAAATATTGGATGAAAAGAATATTAAAATTAATGCTAGATTATTCATTGATAATATTTCTAAAATAAAAAATCATGTTGAAGCTAAAGGTTTATCAACTGAAGAATCAATTTTATTATTAGAAGTATATGATGAATATCAAAAACGATTATTACAATCAAATTCATTAGATTTTGATGATATGATTCCAATGTTTATAAAATTAGTAAATACAAATCCAGTTGTATATGATATATCAGTAGCTAGTATTCAATATGTTTTAGTTGATGAATGTCAAGATACTAATCAAATCCAATATGATTTAGTAAACTTGTTAGCTAAAGAATGTGGTAACATCTTTATGGTTGGAGATGAAAATCAAATTATTTATTCATTTAGAAGTAGTGATATTAAGTTATTTAATGATTTTAAAGAATCTGCTGATGAAGTTATAATTTTAAATCAAAACTATCGTTCTACAAAACAAATTTTAAAAGCAGCAAATACTTTAATATCAAATAACACAGGAAGAACTCATATTGATTTATTCTCTAATATCGATTCTGATATTAAGATACATTATAAAGAGTTCAATAATACTTATGAAGAGTCACAAATGGTAGCAAAACTAATTGAAAGTTTACATAAAAAAGGATTTACCTATAAAGATATAGCAGTTATTTATAGGAACAACTATCAATCCTATTTAGTTGAAAACGAACTAAATAAATTAAAAATACCTTATACTTTATATGGTGGACATCCATTTTACTCATATAAAGAAATTAAAGGTATATTATCGATTTATAAAATATTATTAAATCATAATAATGAAATTGCACTAAATGATATATATAATGTTCCTAATCCTAGATGTGAAGCTTATGTATATTCTGACATGATTAAAAGATATCACTTGCAAAGTTCTTATACTCTATTAGAATTTTTATCTAAAGAAACTAATGAAAATTTAAGAAATTTAGGTATTAAATTAATGTCATTAAGTAATCAATTAAAAAGTATGAATAATGAATTATTCTTTATGGAGATACTTAAACATTTAGGATATGATAGTTATATAAAAACAACTGATAAACAAGATGAAAAATATTCAAGAATTATGACTCTAAAAGATATTATTTGCAATAGTGAAAAAAGTATTATTGAAACAATCAATGATTTAATGATTAGTGATGAAGATGATTCAAAATCTGATAAAGTAACTTTATTAACTATACACAAAAGTAAAGGGTTGGAGTTTCAATGTGTAATTATTATTAGTTGTAATGAAGGAATTATCCCACCATCTAAAATAACAAAAGAAGCTAAAGATGAAGAAAGAAGATGCATGTATGTTGCGATGACTAGAGCTATGAAATTTCTATATATCACATGTGCTCAGAATCATTATATTAAAGGAAATAAATATCAATTTAACCCATCATCATTTCTAATAGAATCTGGCTTATTTGGTGAGTCTAATCTAGAATATTTTAGAAAATATTGGTATAATAAATAAAAGCACTGGAGGTGTATCTATGGAAGAAAATGTAAAAGAATTTTTAAACAGTAATAATCCTAATGATTTTTTTAATATTAAAATTGAGTTAGATGATAATCCTATTATTTTCATTAGTTACTATGCTGAAGAAGATGTTTTGGAATCTAGGGGAGATTTAATAAATAGATTACTTCCTACTAACTGTATTGTTCCAGACTTAAGTAATTTTATTTTATCATTCGATTCAGATGATACAATTTATGTTGCTTCAAGTAAAAGAGAACCAACTAGGACAATATATGTAGGTTTTGATAAATCATATTTTAGTAATATCAATGTAGATAATTCATTTTTTTATAAAACTACTATTAAGAAATTATATTATTATATAATATCTTTTAGAATGAATAAGTTAGAAGCATTTGAAAAATCAATATTGTGTCATTGTAAATATAAAGGAATAACAAATTCAGACGCTGCAAAATTACTTGGAGTAAATAAATCAGACTATGAGATGCTTTTATCAGGCAAAATTGAACATATACAAAAAATGGATCGAAAAGCAGTGTTAACTGCATTAGGTATACCACAAGAAGAATGTAGTGATAGTTATTTTGTAAATTTACTTATGAAAATAGAATATCAGGAGATTAAAAATGTATTCTAATAAACAATCAACTAGAAGAACATTTTATATATACTGTACATTACTGATATATAAATCAGTATCATGTAAACAAATATGTGGTGAATTTGAAATTCAAACTAGAGCGTTTCAAAAATATATGAAACAAGTAAAAGATGCAATTGAATTGTTAAAATTACCTTATATTATTAGATATGACTATAAAATGAAAAGATATGAACTTATCGAATTGCCAATTAACATGATTGATACATCATATGAATTAACTGAAGCTCAAGAAAAAGAATTAGCAATGATTAAAATATATAATTATTTAAGACAAGGAGTAAAAATAAATTCTAATACTCTGTATCGTTTATATAAATGGGATGATAAAACTGCTAGAGAGTTTATACGTAATATGGCATACAATTTATATCAAGTATCGCATAAAGAATATATTTATTTTGATGAATCGTCTAAATCATTTTATTTATATACAGCTGATGATGATTATGAAGATTATTATTATGAAGATTGGATAAATAATATATATGAATTTAAATACTAGGTAGCTAAAAACTATCTAGTTTTTTTAAAAATATTAAAGTTGATAATTACATATTGACTTAAAAAAGTAAATCTCATATAATATAACGATTTAATGAACTAGATTCTTAAATGGTTGGTTGTGGGAAACGAAAGGATATTCTTATGAGTAATTTTATTTATGTGACAAAAAATGAATGGAAACCTGTAAAACAAGAAATAATCGAAATGATTAATGAGGTACAAGATATCGTTAGAGAAGACTTCACATTTAGATTTGATTTCATTGGAAGTGTTCCATTAAATATGGTAACTCAAGATTTAGATTCAAATGTTGGTTATGATTTTGATATTAACATTAGAGTAAATGATGAAGAAGAAAATTATAATGCAAAAGAAATTAAACATATTCTCATGAATGCTTTTAATCAAGTAGTAAGAAATTATGGATATTCATATTGTGAAGATAACACGCGTGTATTTACAATTAAATCTATCAATCATTATCAATCAAAAATAATACATAGTTGTGACTTTGCAGTAGTAAATGATTGTGAAGATGGAAGACAACAATATATAAGACATAATAAAAATCAAAATTCTTATTACTGGGAATATCAACCATATGGTTTTAATCTTGAACATAAAATAAAATGGCTAAAAGCAAATAAATTATGGGATGAAGTAAAAGAAAGATATCTTGATAAAAAAGATAATAATACAATCCCTACAAAGAAATCACGTTCATTACGAGCTGAAACAATTAATGAAGTATGTAATGAAAATGGTTATATTGAATAATATCTAGGAGCTCACTTAATTATAAAAGTGAGTTTTTTTATGCTCAAAAAAAGGAGAATCTATTTTCTAGACTCTCCTAATCGATACAATTCTCTAACTGTTTCTTGATGCTTTTTATATTCATCACTATAAAATTTATTTAATAATTCTTTACCTTCTTCAGAAATTTCATCATTACTCTTATAGCCAAAGAACGCATGTAAATCTACATTAAACAATTCTTCTAATTCAAATAATTTATCAATAGTCGGTAAGCATACTGCATTGTACCATCTAGCAACAGTAGTAGTTGAAACATTTAACGCTTTAGCTACTGCAGCTTGATTAATATTCTTTGATTTAGATATTGCATTTATATTTTCAGAAAATTTATTTAATAATTCTGGATCAGTTACTTGCTTCATGATATCACCTTCGAAACAATTATACTATATAAGAAGCAATAATTCAAACCATACAACTAAAAAAGTTGTAAAAAGTTATTGACAATAACTAATATAGTTGTATAATATAAGTGTAGTACAACTAATATAGTGGTAAAAAGGAGAACGGTTATGAAAAATAAATTGAATGAAATAATATATGGAAAGGAGCTTGCTGATAACTTAGAAGAAATTAATAACAAAGAAATAAAAGAAAAGTTTATCGAATACTTTGGACAAGAAAAATGGGAACAAGAAGAAGAGTTAGCGATGCTCATGAAAATAGGTTTAAAGATATGTGAAGATTTGTACTTAGAACCTATACCAATTGTTTGTGATGATATTGAAGAGGAATCAAGATTAGATATAGAAGATATGTATATAATTATAAGTTCTAAAATTATTCATAATAAATTAGAAGCAGTTAAATCTTTAATCTATCAATTAAGATTATATTATCAATTGGTGTGTATAAGTATTGATGATGAGACTGAATCAAAAAGAATCGAATGGGCACAAGACTATAAATCATTACATTTAGAAGAAACAATTTCAAAAGGAAATTATCTATCAATTTATATTGACGCATATGCTTATATGAAACATTTTTTAAAAACAATATTAGGTATTAATTATATGCATATTGACGTAATTTATGACGAAATTTTAAATAAATATATAGAAAATAACTTCAGTGAATAGACATCTACCAAAAACCGTTCACCCTTCTTTAATATCATAGAATTGTAAGGTAAGAAAGAAGGGATTAATGAGCAATAGTTATTATTATTTTGGTAGAACCCTCATATATTTAAGCGAATGGGGGATTAAGTATGCCTGTCTATAAAGTTGATGGTGTAGAAATAGAAGTTAGACGTGAAGTATCTAATAATAAAGGTAATACATTAGATATTTTATTAGACATGTTCATAGCTGAAATGTTTGAAGGAGAAAGAAATCAAAGTATAGTAAAGGAGGAATAAGTAATGTCATTACATGCAGCATTATATTGTAGATTATCAATTGATGATGGAGAAAACACAGAATCACAATCAATACAAAGTCAAAAGAAATATCTATCAGATTTTGCTAAAAAGAATGGTTATCTAATTAGAGGATTTTATATTGATGATGGTTTTTCAGGAACAAACTTCAATAGACCCGAATTTAATAGAATGTTAAATGATATTGAAAAAGGTTTGATAGAAGTTGTAATTGTTAAAGACTTATCAAGATTAGGTAGAAATTATTTAAAAACAGGTTATTACCTAGAAGAATATTTCCCGTCAAAAAATGTAAAATTTATTGCAATTAATGATAATTATGATTCCTCAACTGATGATAATGAATTCGCACCATTCAAAAACATTATGAACGAGTACTATGCTAAGGACATCTCAAAGAAAATTAAAACGACTCATCATATGAATCAGAAAAAAGGGATGATACCAACTGGTAAGCTTCCACTCTATGGTTATCTATATGATCAAAATAGAAATAGAGTGGTTGATCCTTATGCATCAGAAGTAGTAAAAAGAATTTTCAATGAATTTATAAAAGGATATCCTACTCGCACCATTGCGACAAATTTAACAAAAGATAAGATATATAATCCTGGTTATTATATGTATTTAAAATATAAATATAATCCTACTAAGTACCATTCATGTAGTGAAAAAGAAAAATATGATTGGGACCCTGGTAGAGTGAATAAAATATTATCATCACCTGAATATAACGGTGATTTAGTAGTTAAGAAAAGTCATACATTGTCTTTTAAAAATAAAAAGAAAATTAAAAATTCTGAAGAAGAACAACTAATTTTCAAAAAGAGATTTGAACCAATCGTTACAGATGAAATGATGGAAGAAGTTAAACGTATAAAGTCATTAAATGAAAGAGGAAGATCAAATCCAGAAGATAATAGATATAAAGGTTTATTATTTTGCAAATGCTGTGGACAACCTCTAAATTTTAGAGCATATGTTAAAGAGAATAGATTTGCGTATGTATGTAACACAAAAGGTTGTGAAAGAAAAGTCTTTGTATCAGAAACTATAGTAGATGAAGTTGTAAAAACTGAATTAACTGAATTGTTAGGCATTTACAATCGTAATAAGAAAATGATTAAAACATACATTGAAAACTATTTAGAACTACATACTAAAAATGTACGAGGTAAATCTAGCAATGAAGCTGAAATAAAAGCTTTAACTGAACGTAATCTAAAATTAGATATGTTAATAGGTAAATTGTTTGAAACGCATTCAGCTGGACATTTACCTCAAGAAACATTTGATAGAATGTTAGAAAACTATACTAATGAACAAAAACAAAATCAATTATCTATTAATAAACTTCAAAATAAAGTAGAACCTAAGGTTAATCCATTAGATTTACAAAAAAATATAAATATTTTCTTTGATAAGTTATTTAAAATTGATTTTAATGAAAGACTAAATCATGATGTATTAGCAACTTTTATTGAAAGAATTGACATTGATAAAGTAAGAAGAAAAGGAACATTCGAAGTCAAATATAAGATAATAAATCAATTTGTAGAGGAGTTTATAAATGCAACACTTAGAAAATAATAATTTAGTTGCAGTATATGCAAGGTTGTCAGTAGAAGATGGTGAGCAATCCACATCTATTGATAATCAAATTGAAATAATTAAAAACTACTGTAATGAAAATAATTTAATAATTAAAAAAATATATTCTGATGATGGGTACTCAGGTTCAACTTTCGAAAGACCAGCATTTAAACAAATGATTGCGGATTTAGAGTCAGGGATATGTAATTGTGTCATTACAAAAGATATTTCAAGATTTGGTAGAAATTTATTAGGTGTAGGTCACTATATAGATGAATACTTTCCTATTAATGATATAAGATATATTTCAGTAACCGATAGATTTGATACTGCATATGCATCTAATGATGAGTCAATGACTATTAAGATGTTTTTAAATGATTATTACGTGAAAGAGTGCAGAAAGAAATCTAAGAAAATTAATGAATATAGAGCTAAAAATGAATATATGACTTCGTTGGGAGTTTATGGATATATTAAAAATGAAAAAGGAGAAGTGGTGATTGATCCTAACACAGCTCCAATTGTTGTTAGAATATTTAATTATTACTTAGAAGGAAAAGGACCACAAGCAATAGCAAATATTTTAAATGCTGAAAAGATTCCTTCTCCAGCAATGTATAAAAAGTTATTAGGTGCAAAACAGTATCGGAATTATTATGATGAAGATTTAATTTGGAAAGTATCTAGTGTTTCTAATATTATTGATAATAGAGAATATACTGGTGATGCAGTTAATTTAAGGAAAATTTTTGTAAACAATAAAGAAATTATTAATCCAAATCCTATTATATTAGAAAATACACATCCAGCTATTATATCAAAGGAGCTTTATGAAAAAGTACATGCTCTTAAGCATTCTTTATATCATCCAGGACATATAGATCCAAATTCAAAATTATCTAAATTCTTTTTTTGCCCAGTATGTAAAAGACCTTTGGTTTATGAAAAATATGCGAAGAAAAATGTATACAGGGATAGAACTTGTAATAAGTATATTGATGCTGAAGTTCTTCATAAATTCTTATATGAAAAATCACTATTAGTAATTAATAAAGCAAAGTATGATGAAAAGGAATTTTTTAAACAATTTAATATTAAAATGTATGATAGAAAATCTCTTGATGATATCTCTGATGCAATAACTAAAGAGAAGAATTCTATCAATTATGAGATTCAAATGTTATTTGAAAAGTATTCTTTAGGTGAAATAGACGATGAAACATATTTAAGAAATCTTGCTATATATAACGATAATTTAGCTTACCTTGAAAAGAAAGAAAATGAATATAAGGTTGCTAAACATAAATATGAAACGGATATATTAAAATATAAAGAATTTAAGAATAGATTATTTAATTTAGATTTAAAGCGAGTTAATAAAATTAAAGTTATTAGAGACATTATTCAAAAAGTTGTTATAACAAATGACGGTGAAAAAATAATCATTCATAAAATAGAATATAAGATATAATTAGGAGGTAAATAAAAATGGAAAATGTACAAACAAGAAATTTAAAAGTTTATAACCAAGGACAAGGTTATAGAGGCAATGTTCCAACTATAATATTAAAAAGAGACTGGCTTAAAAAGTTTGGTTTTGATTGTGATAAACCAATTGAAGTAATTTGCGAAAAGGACAAACTTGTGATTAGCATTGCTGCAAGTTAGTGTGTATTTAAAGTGATGCGATACTTAAAATTTAATAGTAATCGAAAAAGTGTAATATCCAAAATGATGTTACATTTTTTTGATTGCTTCACCAACTTTGCTACTTTTTGGTAGATAAAGTAGATGCATAGCATGTCATTTATTTTTCATAAAAATTATAGTATAATTTATGTATAGAAAAATGCAGGATGGTGATTATTATGTACGATTTATTATCAAATATATTAAAAGATCATAAAGGAGAAGTAATCTTTAATTGCTTTGGTATATGGCATATATTATTTATGTTATTGATTTTTGGTGGAATAATCACGATAGTTATATTATTAAAAAATAAAAATCAAAGTACTAAAGATAAAGCTATTAATCTTGTAATTAATGTAGTATTTGGATTATATATTTTAGATTTCTTTTTAATGCCTTTAGCATACGGAAGTATCGATATAGAAAAACTACCATTTCATATTTGTACAGCAAGTTGTATATTATGCTTTTTAAGTAGACATAATAAATTCTTAAATAAGTTCAAATTACAATTTGCATTGTTAGGATTAATAGGAAATATCATTTATGTAATATATCCAGCAGGTGTGGGATGGTATCAGGTTGCTCCATATTCATATAGAGTTATACAAACACTTTTATATCATGGGTTAATGACTTTATATGGTGTATTAACATTAGCTTATGATAATGAAAAATTAGAGTGGAGGAATTGTTGGAAAGAGCTAATAGTAATAGTATTAATGACATTATGGGCTCTATTAGGTAACGCTATTTATAATAGTGATGCTAGAGTGTATAACTGGTTCTTTGTAGTGCAAGACCCATTCTATATACTACCAATTAATATAGCACCATTTGTAATGCCATTCATTATGATAGCTGTAATATTCTTTGCTAATACGTTAGTCTATTTAAGCTATTTTGGAATCAAAAAAATATTAAAAGCAAGAATATGTTAATGATAATTATCAACATGTAGAAATGAGTACATTATATCCTTTTTTAGATGGAAAGGATGTTAAAAAGGTATTTAATTATATCTTAGCTAAAAAGAATAAAAAAATATCTAAACTTAGTAATCAAATTATTATATAATATATAATAGTGCCACAAAGGAAGTGATATTTGTGAAGAAGAATCAAACTAAAAAGAAACCAAAATTTAATATGTTTCAAAATTCTTGGTTTATGATAAAACTTGCTTGGAAGCAAAAAGAAAAGAAAGTAATCTTCACAGGAATTTTATTAATATTATTTGGTGTTGCTTTAAATTTAATTAATTTATATATAGCACCAACAATATTAGATGCAATTGAAACAGGAGTTTCATTTGGAGAATTGATAACAACAATTTTAGTATTTGTTGTAGCGTTAATCTTAACTTATGCGTTTAATGAATATGTAATGGCTAATGTTTTATATGGAAGAATATCTGTAAGAACAGAAATTATTGCAATGCTTAATAACAAGGCATGTAGAACATCATATCCGAATATTGAAAATGATGAGTTTTACAAGTTAAGTGAACAAGCTTCAATATATTGTTGTAGTAATGACGAAGCTACTGAAGCAATTTGGAATACATTAACAAAATTGTTAACTAATATTATATGTTTTGTATTCTATACAGGCTTATTACTTATGATTAAACCAATAATGCTAATTATTATTTTAGTTACTACATTAATAGGGTTCTTTATCAACAATTATTTAAGTGAATACAAATATAAGCATAAAGAAGAATTAGCAGAACAAGACAAGAGATTAGGTTATATTAATGAATCTTCTAGATCTTTAAAATTTGCCAAAGATATTCGTATATTTGGACTTCGTACATGGTTAAACGAATTACACGATAAATCAATCGCTGCTTTACAAGCTTTTAATAATAAAGTAGCAGGTGTTTATTTTTGGGCAAGAGTTGCCGACTTAGTTTTAGCGTTCCTTAGAAATGCTTTAGCATATGTTTATCTAATTGGGCTTGTAGTAAATAATGAAATATCAGTAGCTGAATTTTTATTATACTTCTCAGCTGTAGAAGGATTTTCAACACTAGTGACTGGTGTTATGACACAATTAAATGTATTAAAAAAGCAAAGCCTTGATATTTGTGTAGTTAGAGAAGTTTTAGATTATCCGGAAGTATTTAAATTTGAAGATGGAAAAGATTTAGTTGTTGATACTAATCAAGATTACACTATCGAACTTAAAAATGTATCATTTAGATATCCTGGTAAGAATAAAAATATATTAACAAATATTAATTTAACAATTAAACCTAATGAAAAAATAGCAATTGTTGGTTTGAATGGAGCAGGTAAAACTACTTTAGTAAAATTAATATGTGGATACTATGATCCTACTGATGGTGAAATTTTATTAAATGGAGTAAACATTAAAACATTTAATAGAGAACATTATTACAAAATGTTTTCAGCAGTATTCCAAAATTTCTCATTACTTGCAGGTAGTGTTGCAACTAACGTAGCTCAAACGGAAGAAAATGTTAACCTAGAATTAGTTTATGATTGCATTGAAAAAGCAGGCTTAAAAGAAAAGATTGAATCTTTACCTTTAAAATATGATAGCAAACTAAATAGAGAAGTCTATGAAGATGCCACTAATTTATCTGGTGGTGAACTTCAAAGATTAATGTTAGCTCGTGCTTTATATAAAGATGCACCAATCATTGTACTAGATGAACCAACTAGTGCATTAGACCCAATTGCGGAAGCAGATATCTATAATAAATACAATGAACTAGCTAAGAATAAATCATCATTATTTATTTCTCATAGATTAGCTTCGACAAGATTTTGCGATAGAATATTATTTATAGGCGATGAACAAATCTTAGAAGAAGGAACTCATGATGAGTTATTAGCACTTGGCGGTAAATATGCTGAATTATTCGAAGTTCAAAGTAAATACTATCGAGAAGGAGGTAATGGCGATGAAGAATAAAAAATCACATAACCAAACTAGCTCGATGGCTATAAATAATAGAGCATTAAAAATGATTTACAAGAAATATCCTCAATTGGTTATTTCAACCATTCTGAATTCAATTTGGAGTGCAGTTACTCCATATGTTGGAATTTATTTATCAGCATTAATAATTGAAGAACTTGCGGGGGCAAGAAATATTGAAAGATTAAAATTGTTAGTTATAGTAACTGTAGTTTTACTAGCGTTTATTTCATTAATATCTGCACTATTAAATAAATGGAATGAAGCCCATACATCTAATCTATGGTATAAGTTTGAAAAGTTTTATACTGAAAAATTATTTGAAATGGATTTTGTAAGCTTAGATGATATTAAAACTCATGAACTTTTGTCAACAATTAGACAAAACCAAAATGGTGGTGGATGGGGATTATTTAGAGTAGCAGATAATTATAAAACTCTAATATCATCAATATTCACATTATTAGGTGGATTAGCTTTAACTATTACATTATTTTCAACAAAAGTTCCAGAAACTGCAGGAAACTTTGTTATTCTAAATAATCCATTGTTTATTATGGGCGTTATTTTACTAATGGTATTAGCTACCTTATTAACTCCTTATTTCTGGTACAAAGCTAGTAGCTACTACGCCAAGTATTCTAACTTGCATAACCTTGGAAATAGAATGTTCGGTTTTTTTGGATGGTTAGGATACAATAAAGATTTATCTACAGATGTTAGAATGTATAGACAAGATTTATTATGTGATAAATATAATAGAAATAAAAATGATACATTTGCATCTAATGGTTTATTCGCCAAACTTTCATTAGGTCCAATTGGATTATATTCTGCTTTAGGAGCTGTTATATCAGCATTATTTATTGGATTAGTATATTTATTTGTATGCTTAAAATCATGGGCAGGAGCCTTTGGGGTAGGTATGGTAATGCAATATATCGCATCAATTACAAAGGTTTCATCAGGACTTAATGAATTAGTAAGTACTACTGGATCAATGAAAAATAATAGTAGTTTTTTAAAATTAGTATTTGAATTCTTAGATATTCCTAATACAATGTATCAAGGTGATTTACCAATTGATAAAAATTTAAACAAAGACTTCGAAATAGAATTTAAAAATGTATCATTTAAATACCAAACAAGTGCAGATTACGTTCTAAAGGATATAAATATAAAGATTAAAGCCGGTAGTAGACTTGCAATTGTAGGAATGAATGGCAGCGGTAAAACAACATTCATAAAACTATTATGTAGATTATACGACCCTACAGAAGGTGAAATTTTATTAAATGGAATTAATATTAAAGAATACAATTATTTAGATTATTTAATGATATTCTCAGTTGTATTCCAAGATTTCCAATTATTGGCATTTCCACTAGGTGAAAATGTTGCATCTGTTATTGAATACAATCCAAAAGAAGTTATTGAATCATTAAATCGTGCAGGATTTGAAGAAGGATTAAAGAAATTAGATAATGGCTTAGATACATATTTATATAAAAACATTGATGAAAAAGGTGTTAATGTATCTGGAGGAGAAGCTCAAAAGATTGCAATTGCTAGAGCATTATATAAAAATTCACCATTCATTATATTAGATGAACCAACAGCATCATTAGATCCAATCGCAGAAGCTGAAATTTATTTAAAATTTAATGAGATAGTAGATGATAGAACAGCAATTTACATTAGTCATAGATTATCTTCATGTATATTCTGTGATGAAGTAGTTGTGTTTGATAATGGTCGTATTGTTCAACATGATACCCATAAGAATCTTTTAAAAGATGAAAAAGGTAAATATTTTGAATTATGGAACGCTCAAGCACAATACTATAAATAAAATTTTAAACTACTTTAGGAGTTAATCCTGAGTAGTTTTTTTTCTAGTTTTGATGTATAATATTTATAGAGTGAAGAATTCACTAAATTAGAATTTATCAAGTTATTTAATAAAATAAAAAAGGCATCAAAACGATATAGAAATGTATAAATTATTGGAGTATGCAAATTATTTAATTTTTTTTAGATAAAATTTGCTAATTTTTGACAAAAAAGAAAAATATATGCTATAATAACAACAAATTTATAAGGTATCAAAAGGTATACTTTTATAAATTATTTGGTGACTAAATAAAAATAGTTGCTTGTTTTAACATAGGATAATGATTATTTTTGTCATGTCTATATGATATTGGATTTTAGGAAGTAATGGGATTAATATGAAAATCGTAATTGTTTGTGATGTTTTAGGAGAAGAAAATAATGGCACCACTATAGCTGCCATGAATTTAATTCGTTATTTAAAGAAGCAAGGACATGAAGTTAGGGTTATTTGTGCAGATAAGAATAGGGAAAATGAAGAAAATGTTTATGTAGTTCCTAATTTGAATTTAGGGAAAGTTTTAAATGCATATGTAGCAAAAGTTGGTGTATCTTTAGCAAAGGCTGATGAGACGATTATACGTAAGGGATTAGAGGGAGTAGATCATGTGCATATATTATTGCCATTTGCACTAGGTAAAGTTGCTGCTAGAGTTGCTAGGGAAAATAATTTGCCTACAACAGCAAGTTTTCATATGCAAGCGCAAAATTTTACTTCATATATAAAACTAAATAAATTTGCTTTTATTAATCATTTAGTATATAAGGTAATTTATAAAAATGTATATAGACATATAGATTCTATACATTATCCAACAGAGTTTATAAAAGGAGTATTTGAAAAAAATATAGGTAAAAAGACAAATGGATATGTTATATCAAATGGGGTACATGGATATGTAAAACCAAGTAATATAGTTAAGCCAAAAGAACTAGAAGACAAAATAGTAATTTTGACTACTGGTAGATATTCTAGAGAAAAGTCACAAGATACCTTGATTAAAGCAGTTAAATATTCTAAATATGCAGACAAGATACAACTTATTTTAGGGGGACAAGGAGTAAAGGAGAAGAAATATAGGAAACTTTCTAAAAAATTAGCGATACAACCTATATTTAAGTTCTATTCACGTACTGAGATAATAGATGTACTTAATTATGCTGATTTATATGTTCACCCAGCTGAAGTAGAGTTAGAGGGAATTTCTTGTATTGAGGCTATTGCTTGTGGCAAATTAACTATTGTCTCAGATTCAAAACATGCTGCTACTAAAAACTTTGCTTTAGATGAAAAATGTATATTTAAAAATAGAAATCCTAAAGATTTAGCTAGAGTTATTGATTATTGGATAGAGCATAATGAAGAAAGAAAAGAATATGAAAAGAAATATTTAGAAAGTGTTCGAGTTTTTGATCATGATTCTTGTATGAAGGAAATGGAAGAGATGATTTTAAAAACTATAAGTGAGAAGAGAAAAAATAATGAGTAAGGAAAGAGTTATTTATTACGTGGATGAATTAAATGATGATTTTGCTGGTAATAATATAAAAACTAAGCCACTAGGAAAAAAGTTCAAGTATGTACATACTAATATATTTTGGAAGATATATGAATTTATTTTATATTATGTAGTAGCCAGTCCGTTAGTATATTTAATTCAAAAGATTTATACTAGACAAAAATTTGTTAATAGAAAAGCTTTTAAAAAGGTAAAAAAAGAGGGTTACTTTATGTATAGTAATCATACTCAATATATGAATGATGTATATATTGGGCCACTTTCTAATTGGCCTAAAAAATGTTTTATTATTGCTAATCCAGATGCTACCTCTATTAAGGGGATAAGAACAATAGTACAGGCTCTTGGTGTAATACCATTGGGTGTGTCATTAAAAGAAGCGAAGAATATGATTAAATGTATTGAAACAAGAATAAAGGAAAATAATGCAATTATGATCTATCCAGAAGCACATATTTGGCCATATTATACAAAAATAAGACCTTTTGAATATATGTCATTTAAGTATCCTTGCAAGTTAAATAAACCTATTTTTGTTTTAACTAATTGTTATCAAAAAAGACGTTTTGCCAAAAGACCTAAAGTGATTACTTATGTGGATGGACCTTTTTATCCAAATATGGAGTTAGATGTTAATGCTGCTGCTAAAGAGTTAAGAAATATTGCTTATGATACAATGGTTAAAAGAGCAAGTGAATATTCCACTTATGAATATATAAAATATATAAAAAAAGAAGAATCAAATATAAATGAAAATCATCTAAAATAAAAGGAACACATTAGTTGAACTAGTCAATAGTTCGTAGACACAAAAAAATATTATTTAAATGAAAGCTCTGTTCTATATTGAACAGGGCTTTTATAATTTAAAGAATAAGATAAACGCTCATTGTTAAAATAATGAATATAATCTTGAATAGTCTTGTGAACATCATTGGTCCTATAAAGATTAAAGTCAATTGCTAACTCTTCTTTAATCCAACCATTTAATGATTCAATTATTGGATTATCTGTAGGAGTTCCCTGTCGACTCATTGAACGTTTTATGTTATGGTGTAAATAATGGGATAGCACATAAATCTAAAACTTTAAAAGAAGTATCAAGTTATGATGGAACTATGCCTGAGTGGTTTAAAAACGGAGTTGAAGCATCATTACTTGCTCCAACAGCTCTTAATAAACAAGATTATAAAATAATTTGTAAAGATAATAAAGTAAAAATAGAAATAGATAACGGTATATTTACAGGAGCAAATAAAGGTCTAATTAAATATCATTTTGAATTAGGTGCAGGTAAAGAAAACTTTGAATGGGAGTAATACAAATTCCTATTAAACGAGCAGTTACAATTTAATAAAGTACAAAAAAATATCAGATTAAGTTCTGATATTTTTGCTATATAACGCTCTACCTCTCGTAAAATGTTCTTTTAGGTAAAAGTACGTTCATTACTAAATTTATGGAAAATAAAATATTACCACTTGTTACAGATGACTTTTTAAAAAATAAAATTATAGATGAATTACCACAAACATCAAAAGGTAAAACAATAATGACAGTAGAACCTAAATTTATACCTAATAATGCAATTACAATAAATATAGGTGATACACAAATGAATACAAGATTGGTTGATTCAGTTGGTTTTGTTATTCCAAATGCAAGTGGTCATTTTGATGATAATGGACCTAAAATGGTTAAAACACCTTGGTTTGATGATCCTATTCCATTTAAAGAAGCTGCTGAAATAGGAACAAAAAAAGTAATTTTAAATCATTCTAACATTGGTATTTTAATTACAAGTGATGGAACTTTTTCTGATTTTGAAAGAAATGATTACGCAAGCGTAGAAGATATAATTGTTAATGAATTAAAAGGACTTAAAAAACCATTTGTTATTGTATTAAATACATTAGATCCAAAAGCAAGCTCTGTAATTAAATTACAAAAAGATTTAGAAAAGAAATATCAAGTATCTGTTATTCCTACTAATGTACTTAATATGGATAGTAATGATATTGATAAGATTTTAAAAGAAGCGCTTAATGAATTTGAAATAAAAGAATTAAATTTATTATTGCCAAAGTATATTAGTGTATTAGCTGAAGATAATAAATTTAAAACTAATATTATGAATATTATTAGTGAAGCTACTAAAAAATATAGTAAATATAAAGAAATAGAATCTATTAAAGAAAGCTTAATAAATACTAAGATGTTTAAAGAAGTAAAAATTGATTTAACAGACGTTAGTATTGGAGTAGCTAATATTACATTAGAATTAGATGATAAATTATATGATGAAATAATAATGGATTTATTAGGATATGAATTAACTGATAAAGCTGATATTATTCAAATACTACAAGAATATGTAAACTTAAAAAATAGTTTTAGTGGTGTTAAGAGTGCATTAGATGAAGTAATGAATACAGGATATGGTGTAAGTTATCCAAGTGTAATGGATATGAAATTATTAGAACCTGTTGTTACAGAACAATCTGGTAGATATGGAGTAAAACTAAAAGCAATCGCACCTAGTATTCATATGATTAGAGTAGATGTTGAATCAACATTTGAACCAATCATCGGTTCACTTGAACAATCAACTACACTAATAAATTCATTAATGAAAGATGAAGATTTATCAACTGTATGGAATAAAGAAATCTTTGGTAGAAAATTAAGTGAATTAGTTAATGATGGAATTAAAAGTAAAATAAACATGATGCCAGATAAAGCAAAACTTAAACTACAAGAATCACTTCAAAAAATAGTAAATACTGGTAGCGGTGGATTAATAGCTATAATACTTTAAGAGAAAGAGAATAATTTTTCTCTTTTTTGTTGTATAATAAATTTGAAGAGGTTTTATGTTATGGAAAATAAGAAAGAAAAAATAGATTTTATTAAAAATGAACCGGAAAATCTTGATGATTATTTTACTGATTTTTATGAAGAAGATATCGAATTGTTAGAAGAAGATGAATCTATGTTAGAAGAAATAAATGATTTAGCTCTTGTTATTGAAGAACAAATATTTATGTTAGATTATGTTTATGAAACTTATAATAGATTATTAAAAAAATATTCTGATATTGAAGCAATTAATATGATTAAAGATGTTTATTTACGTTTATATAAAGAATTTGATGAAGAAAAATATAAAAAAGAATTATTTGAATTAGTATAAATTGTTAACGTAACAAAAAGTGTCGTGTTATTTAGTTAAAGTTAACATATAATTATGACATAAAGGTTGGTGATATAAATGTTAAGTGAAAAAATAAAAAAATATCGATTAGATAATAATTTAACTCAAGAAGAACTTGCCGCTAAATTATTTGTTACAAGAAACGCAGTTAGTAAATGGGAAAATGATAATGGTTATCCTAATATAGAAACATTAAAAGATATTGCGAAATTATTAAATATTACAATAGATGAATTATTAGGTGATGATGATATTAAAACTATTACTATAAATACTAATGAGAAATTAAATAAATATAAGATTTATGGAGCCAATATTTTAGTATTTATCTTATATAGTTTGGTTGCGATTTTAATACCTCATCTAATGTTTGAAAGTGATCCAACATCACCTATGGCATACTGTTTATTTATTGCGCCTATAACTTTTATTGTATTAGGACTCATTACACCTTTTTATAATAAAAATATGCTGCATTCTTTTATCGCAAGTGCCCTATCTATAACTCCAATACTTATATATTTTGAAGTAGAAACTAAAGTAGTAATGTATAGTTGGGAAATAGTTTATTATATTTTATTTATTATTTCTTATTGTATTATGTTAATGATATTAAAAATCAATTTAAAAAGTAATATTAATAAAATAATAAAAAATATTTCATTAAGCTTATTAATATTTTTATCAATTACTTATCTTGTTTTATGTTTGATATCATTTATAACATATAACGAAAGTTATTCAGCACCTATATATACCGAGCCATTTGTATACACTCTTATATTTATAGTTCCAATTTTAATTACTACATTTACATATATTATTTTTAAAAAGAAAGATTAAATAAGACAGGAGTTGGTTTTATGAAGTTAAAAAGATATTATAATTTACGTTTTATTTTTATAGTTGCGACAGTATTTTATTCTTTAGTCCTATTATGTTCTAGTCTGATATGTATTGGTAATATTATAGATATTAATGGTCGTATAAAAGTAGAAGGAGTATATAAAGAGAATACAATAACCTATACTACATTAGAGAATTATACAATAGTAAAAAAAGATACCACTTTAAATGTCTATGATGATAATGAAGAAATATATGTTTATTACCTTGATTCTGACCCAGAAAATATCACAACATCAACCTTGTTCTGGCAAGATATTAGCACTTCTATAACATTAATTTTAATATTTGGTGTTATTTATTTGATTGTTATTTATACATTGAAAAGAAAAATCAAATTCGATAAAGAAATTATAAGTTTTGGCAAAATCCTTCATTTAAATATATCTAATATAATTTTTGACCGTAAGTTTATAATAATTGTTGCGGAATATACAGATAAAAAAGGAAGAAATACGAAGTTTATAAGTGAAAAAATATACGATAAAAAACAAATAGAAGAAATTAAAGAATCTGGTAGTGTATATATATATTATCATCCTAAAAATAGATTTGAATATGTTATGTATGAGTATTCAGAAAAACAAACTCAATAGATATTAATGAAGAATTCCTCTGGCAATATATTGTTGGAGGATTTTTTTTAATTCTCTTATTAGGAGATAATGTTCTAGTGTTAATTACTAGTAATTAATGTATAATGAAAGTGTAAGAGAAGGATGGTGAAATTAATGAAGAAAATCAAAATAATATTTAGTGTAATTGTTTTTATCTTTTTATTTTCTATAACAACTAAGGTAGATGCTGATATGGGACCTAAACCAGCTTCATATGTAACTATTAAAGGAATTGAAGGAGATTATGTAGCTTGTTTTGCTGCGAAAGAAGCATGGGGACCTAACTTTGATTATGAAGCATGGATTGAATATGAAATGGATTATTTACAATATAATCCAATAATGGAATATAAAGATGATGAAGGTTTTAAATGGATTACACATTATTATGAATGCAGTGGTGAAGATGAAATAAGTTTTACATATTATTGTCCTAATGAATATAAGATAGTTATATACCAAAATGACCAATTTCTAATTGCAACAGAAGCTTTAGAAATGTATGCATTTGCAACATATTATGAAATAGATTTTTCAACAGGAACAGTAACAACACCACAAGATATTAAAGTAACTAAAACATATGATTACTTTGATGAAGTACTTAATCTTATAATAAGAATAGTACTTACACTAGCAATAGAATTAGGTTTATTCTATTTATTTAGACTTTACACAAAACGAAACTTTATGGTCGTTTTAATTGTAAATTTAATAA
>JBGVOE010000015.1:0-45126 GCA_045126355.1 Anaeroplasmataceae bacterium
GAGAGCATCTGCCTTACAAGCAGAGGGTCGGCGGTTCGAGCCCGTCATCCTCCACCATTAAAATTGCCGAAATAGCTCAATTGGTAGAGCAACTGACTTGTAATCAGTAGGTTGTGGGTTCAAGTCCTATTTTCGGCACCACTGATTATAATGACTTTGATATTAAATCAAGGTCTTTTTTTATTTTCTTATGATATAATTTATATATCAGAGTTAGTTGAGGTGGATAAGATGAATGATAAGAAAGCATTAGGATTTAAATCTTATAAATTTATAATATTAGAACTTATCGCTTTTATTTTATCAGTTTTAATGTTATTGTTATTTTTTCAAACTTACTATACAGAATCTAAAACTGAATTTACTATTATATTATTAGGCATTATTGCTTTTGGTTTGTTGATTTATGTAAGTTATTTATTATTAAAAGCTATTATAAGACCAAAAGTAATTATTGAATATGATAGAAAAGGAATTTATCTAAATTATCGAAAAAATAAAACGGTATACTTATTATATAAAAATATTAGTAATGTATATGCAGAAGAAATAACTGCTAAAGCTCATACTTATAAATTTGGATTTTTACATATACATACATTTGATGAAAAGTATAAAATAGGAATTATCAATGATGTAAAAGAAGTAGAAGAGTTTATAGAAAGTAAACGTTCAATTGATACAGATATATTTTAATTTATTAAAAAGTATTGGAGGCGTTATAAAGATATGAAATTTATTAAAGATTTGAATGTAGGATTAACATATATAATTGGTTTTTTAATCATGTTTTCTGTATCGTTATTTTGTTCTATTGTGAGTAATCATATTATTGTATGGATTTTTACAGGAATATTATTTATTTTTACTATAATATCTTTGTTTGTATTTATGACTTCCTTTGTAAAAATAGATGATGAAGGAATTTCATTTTATCGACTTTCAAAATTAAATAAATTATATAAATGGGATGAAATTAGATGTTATGAAGATTCATCATTCGGAAGACTTCCCATCATATTATTTACACTAAAAAATGATGAGAGTTTTTGTGTAGATAATAGAAAAAAGATAAAAAAAGAGGTAGAAAAATATTGTGGTGATATTCCTGATTTTTCTGATATAGGTAAAATTAATAATATTGAAAGATACAGTAACTATAAAGAAAAATTTATTGATCTTTCTGAGTGTGAATTTGAAACAGTTCAGTGTCCTGATGAATACTGTGTTTTTTGTAATAAAAAAATGAAGACTGTATCAGAGAGTTGCTATCATACACAAAAAGGAAAAAGAAACTTTTATATTTGTCCTACATGTTTTAATGACTTTAAAAAATATTATCGATTTAAGATAAAATAATCTAATCTAATTAAATTATTAAAAGAAGGGAGAGGCAATGATGAAATATTTTAAATATAAAAATATGAATAAAGTTCAAAGAATTGCCGATAAAGAATATCTTGCCTCTTTAGGTAAAGATAAGGAAAAGAAAATTAAAAGAAGTAGAAGATTAAAGAAAATATTAGAAGTTTTTGGTTTTATTTTATTTATTGCTTTATTAGCAACATTAATATATTTAATTAAATTAATACCAAAACCAGAATCTACATTTTTATTAATTCTTTATGGGCTTGGTACTACAATATTAGGATTGATTAGTTTCATTATTAGCGTAATGGCTACTATTATTTCTATAGTATATTTAATGGATAAAGTTGATTATGATTATCCTAGAATGAGTAAAGAATTTATTTCTAAAGCGTGTGAGCCTATTAGAAAGCATTATGGGTTAAGTGAAGAATATTTAATTACAAAATGTTTTTCAGCTTCAAATTCTTATTTTAATAATCATGATATTTGTATTTTTAGATTTGATAATGAGATTAGAATTACAACAGATATTGTTAAAGGATTTATTAATGATCATTGTGATTTAGGTTGTTATTCAATTAAATTTGATGAATTAAAAGTATATAAAGCCGATTATGATAATAAGCGTGTTACTGTATTAGAATTTGGTAATGAAAAGTTTATTGTTGGAATTAAAGCTTATTCATATATAATTAAACTTATTAATACTAAGACATACAAATATATGTTTAATTCGTTATCTATAAATGATGAAGCTATCTATTTAAGAAGAGGTAAGAAGATTAATATTGTTAAGTTAAATAGTATTGTTAATGTTACTATGACAATTCCAATGTATTCTTCTATTGCAGGGTCTGGATGTAGTTATTATTATACAATTGGTATATTAGGAAAAGATTTGAATAGATATAGATTAAGTATAGTGTTAGAAAGAAATGAAGAAAAAGAACTTATTAAATTTTTGAAAGATAAAAATATTGAAGTTATTTTAAAATATTATGATAATAAACATGATGGTGATTAATTATGAAAAAAGTATTTAAATTTATAGGATTAACTATACTAGGATTACTTGGTTTAATTATAATTGTATGTTTAAGTATAATTATTAATGGATCTTGTTTTGCTACTTACGATAATGATGGTAAAGATTATAGCAACTGGATGGCTAATATTAAAGATGAAACCTTAGTAAATGAAATAGTTATGCCAGGATCACATGATGCGGGTAGTTACGGTATGGTTTGGTTAGGAGAGACTCAACAATTTAATATTGATGAGCAACTTCAAATGGGAGTAAGATATTTTGATTTGCGTGTCAATAAAACAGATGGTAAATATGTTATTTTCCATAGTATTATTAATGGTGTAGAGTTCTTACCTATCTTAGATTCAATCAAGACTTTTATTACCAGAAATCCAACAGAGACTTTACTTCTTGATTTCCAACATTTTGAAGGTAACTCTCAAGCAGATGTATATAACTTTATAACTGAATATTTGTATAATAATAATTTATTAGTTGTTAATGATACTGATTTATCTGATTTAGAATTTATTAGTAATTTGAAGATTAAAGACGCTAGAGGAAAATGTATTATTTTCTGGGGAGATAGAAGTAGTGATTTATCTAATTATACTTTCTTAAGAAATAATGATGGATGCAGTAGAAGTGATATGTCATTAAATTCTTATTATATAAGTGATTATCATTATAATGATTTTGATTATTTAGTTGAGGTTGCTTATCCTATTTATTTTGAAAATATTAAAAATAAAATTGGTAATGAGTCTAAAGGTATTTTTGTACTACAAGCTCAACTTACTGATGGTAATTTAATATTTGGACCATATTCAAAAGAAAAGACAAATGATGAAAGAATTGCTGAGGTTATTAATTCTTTTAAAGATAGTAGTGATTTAAAATATCTAAATGTTATTATGAGAGATTTCTTAGATATTCATAAATGTGAAGAAATTATTAATCTAAATAATTATAAAGGTAATTTTTAATAAGTTGATTTAGGAGTGAGAATTGTGTTTTTGAAATTTGATACATTTGAAGAAAAAACTAATTATGGAAGATCTTTTATTGAAATACAATTTTGCAAGCTTAAAAAAGGGACTAGTCTTAGAAAGATAGTGTCAGTAAATAGTATTAAACATCATGAATTAGATTCTTTATACATTCATACTTCAGATATAGATAATTTTATTGATAATTATGGAGATGTTTTTAATGGTGGTGTTTATAACAATTTAAAAACAGGATTTATCGATATATGTGGAATTAATTATTATAAATCTGAATTGATAGAAAGTTTTATAAATCTAATAAAATCTAAGTCGTTGCCAGAATACGAAAAGATAATTTTATGGTTGGAAGAAGCATTACAGCATAATGGGTTTTATATTTTAGGAATTTAGTTTTAAAAAGTGATACGGAAGGTGAATAAATGAAAAGTATATATTGTTCTAAGTTTTGGATAGGATTTTTGTTTTTTACTATGATGCTTCATTTGTTTTTGACTATTATTTCGATTTCTATTTTGGCCGATAATATAACTAGTGGCGGGCAAGGGCTAATTGTATTAATTATAATAGCGGTTATTTTGCAATTAATGTTTATTGGTTGTTTTATAGGTTCTAACAGAATGGCTTCTATTATAACTTATGATGAAGAAAGAAAAGTTTTAATTAGAAAAGGATTTTTGGGAGGCTATCATTATACATTAAATGTATGTGATATAGTTGAAGTGGTAACTGCATCTTTTCCTAGAAGTGATAAATATTTTATTTTGATTGATAAGTATAAAACAAAAATGGAACCAGGTAGCAAAAGTTCATATCTAAGCATTAATTATAGTGAACAGGCAAAAAAATTTATTAGTCAATTTTTTGATGTTGGTAATGTAAAGTGATTTATAGATATAGTTATTAGTGTATATGATAATAGGTATTTTTGTATTAATAGTGTTATTGTTAAATATATAAAAAAATCTATAAATTTAGCGAAAAATTTAATTTTTAAAATTAAAGGTTTTGATGAATTTCGTCAAAACTTTTTATTTGTAAAAAAATGTTGTTTTCCCACTTTTTATCACACTACTTTTATGGTAGAATTATTAATGGTGGTAGGTATGAGGAAGTTATTATTTAGTAAAATTAAAGAATCCTTAATTTCAGTTTTACCTGTAACATTAATAGTTATTATTTTGAACTTTATACCATTTATTAATTTCAATTTAGATATTAAAGAAATTATCACATTTAGTGTATCTGCGGTATTCTTAATTTTAGGAATTGGTTTCTTTACATTAGGTGCAGATGTGGCGATGACTCCGATGGGAGGGCATGTTGGTTCAGGATTAACTAAATCAAAAAATATGAAGCTGTTACTTATTATTTGTTTTGCTTTAGGTCTTTTGATTACTGTTGCGGAGCCTGATTTAACTGTTTTAGCTGATCAAGTTGGAAGTAGTATGATCATATTATTTGTTGGACTTGGTGTAGGTGTGTTTTTAATTTTAGCAATTTTAAAAATTATCTTTAAAAAAGATTTAGCTTCAATGTTAGTTTATTTTTATATGGTTTTATTTGCTTTAGCGTTATTACTACTTGCTGTTGATATGGATAACTTTAATTTAATACCTTTATCTTTTGACTCTGGTGGTGTTACTACAGGACCTATTACAGTTCCATTTATTATGGCTTTAGGTGTAGGGATTGCCGCTACAATTGGTGGAAAAGATTCAAGTGAAAATAGTTTCGGTTTAGTAGCAATGTGTTCTGTAGGACCTATTTTAGCGGTATTGTTGTTAAGTTTGATTAATGGTGGAGATATCCAAGCTCCTAATGTTAATGATTATATGATTGCTGATAATATTTTATCTGCTACCTTACATACATTAGGAAAGACTACAGTTGATGTAACTATTGCTTTAGGTATGGTTGTAGGATTTTTCTTTATTATTAATTTTATTTTCCTTAAATTACCAAAGAAGAAATTAATTCCAATTGGTGTTGGAACAATATTTACTTATATTGGTTTAATTGTTTTCTTAACTGCTGTTCATATCGGATTTATGCCTATTGGATTTAAGATGGGAGAAGAACTAGCAAAAACTTCACCTATCGTTGTATCTATTGTTGGTTTTATTTTAGGATTAGTTGTAGTATTAGCCGAACCTGCGGTTCACGTTTTAAATAAACAAGTTGAAGAAATTACAAATGGCGCAGTATCTAAAAAAGCGATGATGATTGCTTTAAGTATTGGTGTAGGTTTATCAATTTGTTTATCTGTTATTAGAATTATTTTTGGATTTTCAATCTTATATTATTTAATCCCAGGTTATTTATTATCATTAGGTTTATCATTTTTTGTACCTAAGATTTATACAGCGATTGCATTTGACTCAGGTGGTGTTGCCTCAGGGCCACTAACATCAACGTTTATTCTTCCTTTCGCTATTGGTACTTGTGTTGCGATGGATGGTAATATTTTATCTGATGCTTTTGGTATTGTTGCGATGGTTGCGATGACGCCCCTTATTACTATTCAGTTATTAGGTTTCACTTCAATTTCTAAAAAACGTTTAGTAGAAAAATTAGCTATGCGTAAGATTTTAGATGAAGAAGATGACCAAATTATTCGCTTTTTATAGGAGGTAGATTATGCCGAAAAAATTAGTTAAAGAAAAAAAGGTAGCTAAATCTACTACTAAAAAAGAAGTTTCTAATGTTAAGAAAATTAAAATGCTTGTTACAGTTGTTGATAGAAGTAAAACCTTATTCTACTTAGATTTATTAGAACAATTTGAAGTTAATGTTCAAATGGTTTTATATGGTAAAGGGACTGCTACTTCTGAAATGCTTAATTTATTAGGTTTAGTTGAATCTGATAAAACAGTGATTTTATCTTATATTAAAGAAGATAGAGTAAAAGATGCCTTGGATACTTTAAATGAAAAATTTCAAAAAGTTAAAAATGGTAAAGGTGTAGCTTGTACAATATCTTTAGATAGTATGATTGGTGTTTCGATGTATCAATTATTAAGTAATGATCGAACAGTTAAAGAAGGAGGAAAGAGGTAATGGAAAAAGGATTTAAATGTATATTAGCAATTGTTAATAATGGTTTTTCAGAGGTTGCGATGGATGCTGCTAAGGCATGTGGCGCAAAAGGTGGAACTATTTTACATGGTAGAGGTACTATTTCTAAAGATGCTGAAAAATTCTTTAATATTTCGATCCAACCTGAAAAAGAAATTGTTATGATTTTAGCTCCTAATAATTTAATCGATGGTATTTTAAAAGGATTATATGATGCTGTTGGAACGTCTACTCCAGCTAGAGGTATTGCTTTTGCCTTACCTGTTGATGAAGTTGTTGGAATTAGTACAGGAAATAAGAAAAAAGTTGAAGAGTAATTTCTTCAACTTTTATTTTGTCTTAACATTTAAAAAAATCTTTCATTTCTTTTAGATAAAGTTCTGGTTCAATTAAATAACATAAACAATGTCCAGCATTTGGAATTAAAACTAATTTAGTCATCTCTTTATTTGCATTATGTAATTTTATACTCATCTCATGTGGGATAAGTGGGTCGATGTCACCGTGGAATAATAATACTGGAACTTTAGCGTTTATAATAGCTTCTAAAGGAGTTCTTTCTTCAATATTAAATCTACCAAATATCCTAGCTCCAATTTTAATTAAAGGATAGAAGATAGCTGGTGGTAATTTCATTTCTTTAACAACTTTTTGTATTACTTCTTTTTGGCTAGAGTAACTACAGTCAGCTAATACTCCAATTACATTTTTTGGTAAATCCAATTCAGAAGCTAGGATAACAGTTGCGGCACCCATACTAACACCTGTTAATATGATTTTAGTATCTGGTGGGAAGTTTTCTACTACATATTTAACCCATGACATACAGTCGCGTCTTTCATTTACACCAAATGTTGTAGTATGTCCATCGCTTAATGATGCTGCACGTTGGTCAACTAATAAGACGTTATGATTTAAGGCAAAAGCTCTTTTAATTCCGCCGCTTAAATCACGTTCTGCACTACCACGGTATCCATGAAACATTATTTCTAAGACATGATCTTCTGTGCATTCATAATATTTGGCGTATAATTTTAAATTATCAAAAGAAGTGATTTGAACTTGTTTATAAGATAGTTCTCTCATTTCTTTTTGCCATTTTATCATTAAGTCTTTGTATTGTTCGTATTCTTTTCCAAAAGGAATGTCATATTCATCTTTATCGTATATCTTTTTCTTTCCAATAAAGAAAGTTAAGAAGTAACAGATGAATGTTGTTAATAAGAAAAGAAATGTTAATGATAATAGAATAATTATTAAAATATGATACCACTGCATAATCACACCAACTTTCAATAAAATGATTATAACATAAAATGTTATTATTCGACTTATATCATTTAGTATTTATTTGATTTATTTTACATAATATGTATAATTGTAGTGTAAAAAGAAAATGGGTGTTAGTATGACTTTAGAGGCAATTAGTGTTAATTATAAAAATAAAAAGCGCTATAAAACAAATAAATATCCAATTAGACAACCTATTTATTTAACTTGGTTAATTGGACTTTTATGTAAGATAATGTTGATTGGTAAAAAATATAAAATAGAAAAAATAAATATGGAAGGATTAAAACCTCCTTATTTAATGTTAAGTAATCATATGTATTTTGTTGATTTTGAACTAACTGCATTAGGACTTTTTCCACATAGAATGAATAATGTTGTTAATATCGATGGTTTTTACCGTAGACCTTGGTTAATGGAATGGATAGGTTCAATAGGGACAAGAAAATTTTCTAATGATCGCCATTTAATTAAATCAATTCTTCATTGTTTAAAAAGAGGAGATGCGGTAGGGATGTATCCTGAAGCAAGATATTCTGCTTGTGGAGAGTTAGCTTATTTACCTGAATCATTAGGTAAATTAGTTAAACTAGCTAAGGCTCCTATTGTATGTGTAGTTCATCATGGTAATCATTTATATACTCCGTTTTTTAATTGGAGAAATCCTCGTAAAGTTCCACTTCATACAACAATTGAAAAGATTTTAACTCCTGAACAAATAGATGCTATGAGTGTTGATGAAATTAATCAATTATTGAAAGAAAAATTAGCATATGATGAATATCAATATCAATTAGATAACAATATTTTAATTAAAGATAAACATCGTGCAGAAGGCTTACATAAGATTTTATATAAGTGTCCACACTGTTTAAAAGAAGGTGTAATGAACTCGAAAGGTTCTAAAGTTTATTGCGAGGAATGTGGTGCGGAATATAATTTAAATGAAAATGGTACGTTAGAAGCCATTAATAATGAAACTAAATTTAGTAAGGTTTTAGATTGGTATCACTGGGAAAGAGAATGTGTTAAAGAAGAAATCTTAAATGGAACTTATCATTTTAGCGATGAGGTTGAAATATATGGATTCCCAAGATGTTGGAAGTTTATTAAATTAGGTAACGCTAAAGTTAGACATACTATTGAAGAAGGCTTTGTTGTTGAAGGAGAATATAACGGTAGTATATATCGAATTCTTCGTAAACCAATTGAAGCTAATAGTTTACATATTGAATTTGATTATTGTTATGTTAAACCATTAGATGCCTTCTTTATTAATACTGAAGATGATAGTTATTTATGTTATCCAAAAAAAGATAATGTTGTTACTAAATTAAGTTTTGCGGTAGAAGAATTATATCAATTACATTTAAAAAGAGTAAAGTAGATTAATTCTACTTTTTCTTTTTGGCTTGCTGTGATAAAATTGTTTTGGAAAGATGGTGGAGCTTTTGTATAAAAATATTTTATTTGATTTAGATGGGACATTAATAGATTCTGCTTTAGGAATAATTAATTCCTTTGAATATGCTTTAAGTAAATACAACATTAGTGTAGGGAAAGAAGAATTAAGTACGCTTATTGGACCTCCTTTAATGGATTCATTTATGAACCATTTTGGGTTTGATAAAGAAAAAGCAACCCAAGCTGTTGGGTATTACCGTGAGTATTATAAAAGTAAGGGTGCAATGGAAAATGAACTCTATCATGATGTTGTAAATCTTTTAAAAGAATTAAAAAAAGAAGAATATACGCTATGTATTGCTACTTCAAAACCAGAAGTTTTTACTTTAGAGATTTTAGCACATTATGATATTTTAAAATATTTTTCATATGTATCAGCACCTTCTATTGATGATACTACTACTAAAAAAGAAGATATTATATTAAAAGCAATAAATACCCTAAATTTAAATCCTAAAGAAACTATAATGGTTGGTGACCGTAAACATGATATTATTGGAGCCAATAGTAATAATATTGCATCTATCGGTGTATTATATGGATTTGGAAATAAAGAAGAATTAGAAAAAGAAGCTGCTACATTTATTGTTAGTGAAGTTTTAGATATCTTAGATTGCCTAAAACCACGTAAAGTTATGGAAAAGTATAAAGCGATAGAAAGAAGTATAATTACAACATATAGAAGTAAAATTTGGAGTAAATTTATTAAAGCTATTAAAGAGTTCGAATTAATAAAACCTGATGATAAAATTTGTGTTTGTATCTCAGGTGGAAAAGATAGTATGATTTTAGCTAAGTGTTTCCAAGAATTAAAACGTCATAGTGATTTTGAATTTGATGTAAAATATTTAGTTATGAATCCAGGATATAGTCCTAGAAATTTAGAAAAAATAAAAGAAAATTTAGCTATCTTAAATGTAGATGCGGTTATTAAAGAAACAGACATTTTTGAAATAGCTAATAGTCAAATTAAAAGTCCTTGTTATTTATGTGCAAGAATGAGAAGAGGTTCATTATATCGATTAGCTGAAGAGTTAGGTTGTAATAAAATTGCCTTAGGTCATCACTTTGATGATGTTATAGAAACGACTTTAATGAATATGTTAAATGCTGGATCATATCAAACAATGATGCCAAAACTGCATTCAGATAATTTCAATGGTATGGAGTTAATTAGACCTCTATATTATGTTCGTGAAAAAGATATTGTTGCTTGGAAAAATTATAACGGACTATCATTTTTACAATGTGCATGTAAATTTACAGAGATGATTGATGAGAATGAAATATATGCATCTAAACGTAAAGAGACTAAAGAATTAATTCATATGTTAGAAAAGAAAAATCCTGGTATTGCGATGAATATTTTTAAAAGTGCATATAATATTAATATGAATATGATTTTAGGATATAAAGATAGTACTGGTCATCACTTTTTCTTAGAAGATTATGATAAGAAGGTGGGAAACGATGAATAGATTTTTAAGAACTTCCTTACTATTAAGCGATGAAAAAATGAAGAGCCTAGCTAATAGTCATATTATGGTTTTTGGCGTTGGTGGTGTTGGTGGATATGTTGTTGAAGCATTAGTAAGAAGTGGTGTTTCTAAGATAACAATTATTGATAATGACACTGTTAATATCACTAATTTAAATCGTCAAATTATTGCTTTAGAATCTACAATTGGTATGCTTAAGGTTGATGTGGTTAAAGAGCGTATTCTAGCCATAAATCCTAATTGTGAAGTAAATGTTTATCCGCTGTTTATTACTGAGGAAAATATAGATGAAATAAACTATGATGGTATAAATTATATTGTGGATGCGGTTGATACGATTGTTGCCAAAATAGCGATTATTAAAAAGGCGAAAGAATTAAATATTCCTATTATCAGTAGTATGGGTGCTGGTAATAGATTAGATCCTTTCCAAATAAGGGTTGCTGATATTAATCAAACAAAAAATTGTCCACTTGCTAAAACAATGCGTTATGAACTTAAAAGAAGAGAAATTAAAAATGTTAAATGTGTTTATTCTTTAGAATTACCAGTAGAATTAACACAAAAAATAATTAACCCAGAAAATAATAAAGTTGTTATAGGAAGTATCTCTTATATGCCAAGTATGTTTGGACTTATTATCGCAAGTGAAATAATCAAAGAATTATAAAAAAAAGAAAGTTGACTTTTATATGGTCAACTTTTTTTCATAAGCATCTCTTAAATTATCTTCTTTACTTCTTTTTAAAGTGATGATACCACAATATGTGTATCCCGCTTTTAAGATAGTTTTTGTCATTGGGATATTTAGGTTATGTGTATCTATTTTAATTGAATATATGTTTTTACTTTTTACTATTTCCTCAGCTTCTAATAACATTTTAACACCGATATTTTTATAGTGGTGTGTATTTTTAATAGCTATACGGTGGATAGAGGCGTAAGAATTATTTGTTAACCAACTACCAATAATTTCATTATAGTTTTCATCTGGTTTTTCAATTATACTCATTGTTCCAATTATATTATTATCTTCAATATATAAATAACATGTTTCATTTTCTATATCTTTTAATAAATCAGTTTCTGTTGGATAACCATCAGCTTGATTCCATTGTTTTAGATTTTGACTTTTTAAATAATTTTTCGCATCGCCTATTATTTTCATTATTTCATGTATATCTTTACTTTTGGCTTTTATTAACATTAAAATCACCTTCGTATAATATTTTATATAGATTTTACTTTCAAGTAAATATTGTTTTGTTTATATTTTAGAATTAGTGTATAATATAAGTGTATATTAAGAAAGTGGTGAAATACATGCGTAAAACAAAAATTATATGTACATTAGGTCCTGCGTGTGATGATTATGAAGTTTTAAAAGAACTTGCATTATCTGGCATGAACTGTGCTAGATTAAATTTCTCTCACGGGACTCACGAACAACAATTAGTAAGAATTAATCGAGTAAAAAAACTTCGTGAAGAATTAGGAATTCCACTTCCTATTTTACTAGATACAAAAGGTCCTGAAATTCGTTTTAAAGACTTTGTTAATGGAAGTATCGAAGTTAAAAAAGGAGATACTTTTACATTATTAGCTGACCCTACTATTTTAGGTGATAATACTAAAGGTGCCTTATCTTTTCCTCATTTAGCGGCTAATGTTGGCCCAGGTGTAAAAATCTTAGTTGATGATGGAAAAATCGGTTTAAATGTATTAAGAGTTGAAGGAAGTAGTGTTGTTTGTGAAGTTTTAAATGATGGTAAAATTTCAAATCATAAGAGCCTAAATGTTCCTAATGTTGAAATAGATATGGTTTATTTATCAGAAAATGATATTAAAGATTTAGAATTTGGTTGTAGTCAAGATGTAGACTTTATTGCCGCTTCATTTGTAAGATGTGCACAAGATGTTTTAGATGTAAGAGAAGTTTTAAAAAGATGTAATAAAGAAGAAATCATGATTATTGCTAAAATCGAAAATATGCAAGGTATCCAAAATGTTGAAGAGATTTTAGAAGTTGCTGATGGATTAATGGTTGCTCGTGGTGATATGGGTGTTGAAGTAGACTTTGATATGTTACCTGCAATTCAAAAAGATATGATTTCTAGTTGCTTTAGAAAAGGTAAGATTGTTGTAACAGCTACTCAAATGTTAGAATCTATGACTAAAAATCCACGTCCAACACGTGCTGAAGTGTCTGACGTAGCTAACGCTGTATTTGATAGAACTGTAGCTACAATGCTTTCTGGTGAAAGTGCTGCTGGATTATATCCTATTCAAGCTGTTAGTGCGATGAGTAAAATTAATGAAAGTGCTGAAAAATCAATTAACTATCATAAACGTTTCCATCGTTATCGCCTAGATTTAGGTAATAGTCATTTATCTAGTATTTGTAATGCTGCAGTTAATGCATCATTCCAAGTAGATGCTAAAGCTATTGTTTGTGTAACTAATAAAGGTGTTACAGCAAGAATGATTTCAGCTTATCGTCCAGCATGTCCAATTATTGCTGCGACACTAGATGAAAAAGCTTATCGTCAATTATCACTTTCTTGGGGAGTGCTTCCTGTTAAGAGCGAAATGAAATATACAACAGATGAAATTTTATCTAATGGTA
Source organism: Anaeroplasmataceae bacterium (assembly GCA_045126355.1). Classification (GTDB taxonomy): domain Bacteria; phylum Bacillota_I; class Bacilli_A; order Acholeplasmatales; family Anaeroplasmataceae; genus CAZSIA01. The sequence goes on from JBGVOE010000015.1 coordinate 13,363, forward strand.
TCCAAATTGCTAAGAAAACAGGATTAGTTAAACCTGGAGATACTATCATTGTAACAGGCTCAAGTGCAATCGGTATTGGTTCAACAGATATGTTACAAATTATAACAGTTAAGTAAGCGAGAATTTTTTTCTCGTTTTCTTTTTTGCCTAAACATTAGTTGCTCCCTTTCATAATATAAGGTGTAGCATTAAGCTATAATGTTTTTAGAAGGGAGAAATATTAATGCCTTGTAAAGATAACTGTAACTGTGCAAATCAAGAGATTGCAGTTTGTAATACTGTTTTTAAATACAATTTAATTCCTGTAGATACAAATACTCATGTTGTTTGCGTTAGTCGTTGTAATACGCCAACTGCAACATATGAAATTGCTACAATTCGTACACGAACTAATACATGTAGTGATGGTACGTATTATCAAGCAACAATCAACGGAGATCCAGTTGAAATTATTCAAGATTGTTCATTATGCGATATAATTCGTCGCGCTATTGAAATTTATTTTTCTAATTTTGAACCAATCAATTGCACAAGAGGTCGCGGCGGAAACGGTTGCGGCTGCAACAATATATTTGGGTTTTAATAATCTAAGGGTCTAGTTCATAAAAAAACTAGGCTTTTTTTATTTTTTAAGCGTTATCATAGTGTTATTGATTTGTTATTGTGATATAATCTTAACAGTTTAACGAATGTGAGGAAACAAATATGGATGTTAGAAATATTGCTATTATAGCTCATGTCGATCATGGTAAGACAACTTTAGTTGATAAATTATTACAAGGTTCACATACTTTTAGAGAAAATCAACAAGTCTTAGATTGTGTAATGGATAATAATGCTATTGAACGTGAAAGAGGCATTACAATCTTAGCTAAAAATACAGCCATCGTATGGCAAGATGTAAAGATTAATATTATCGATACTCCAGGTCATGCTGACTTTAGTGGTGAAGTTGAAAGAATTATGAAGATGGTTGATGGAGTTGTTTTAGTTGTTGATGCTTATGAAGGTACAATGCCTCAAACAAGATTTGTATTAATGAAAGCTTTAGAAGCTAAACTTAAACCAGTTGTAGTTATTAATAAAGTTGATAAACCTACCGCAAGAATTGATGAAGTTTTAGATGAAATTATCGATTTATTTATTGAATTAGGTGCGGATGATGATCAATTAGAATTCCCTGTTTGTTATACTTCTGCGGTTAATTTTACATCTAGCGAATCACCTGATAAAACTACTCAAGTAAAAGGAATGGATGCAGTCCTTAATATGATTATTAACCATATTCCTGCACCAAGTGTTTCAGAAGGTCCTTTACAATTCCAACCAGCGTTACTAGACTATAATGACTTTGTTGGTAGAATTGGGATTGGTAAAGTTTCTCGTGGTGTAATTCGTAATAATGAAGTTGTAAGTTGTTGTAGAATAGATGGTAGTATCAAACAATTTAGAATTCAAAAATTATATAGCTTTAAAGGATTAGATAGAATTGAAGTGGCTGAAGTATACGCTGGTGATATTGTTGCCATTGCAGGACTAGCTGATATTGGCGTAGGTGAGACGATTTGTACGGTTGGTGAAGAAGAAGTATTAGAACAAATTCAAATTACTGAACCTACTGTTCAAATGACTTTTGGTACTAACACATCTCCTTTTGCAGGTAAAGAAGGTAAATGGGTAACAGCTACAAAAATTGAAGAAAGATTATTTAAAGAAACACAAAAAGATGTAAGTTTACGTGTTGAAAAAGTTGATAATAAAGAAGAATGGATTGTTTCTGGTAGAGGAGAATTACACTTATCTATTTTGATTGAAACAATGCGTAGAGAAAACTATGAATTCCAAGTTTCTAGACCAAGAGTTATCTTAAAAGAAATTAACGGTGTAACTTGTGAACCATATGAGTTTGTTCAAGTTGACGCACCTAGTGATACAATTGGTGCTGTTATTGAGATGTTAGGATATCGTCATGGTGTTATGGAACACATGAGTACACATGATAATCAAACACGTGTTACATATACAATGCCAAGTAGAGGTTTAATTGGATTTAATACAGAATTCATGACAGCTACAAAAGGATATGGTATGTTAAGTCATTACTTCTTAGAGTATAGAGAAATGGAAGCTTTAAGCGTCGGACAACGTATTAATGGTGTTTTAGTTTCAATGGCTAAAGGAAGTGCTACTGCATATGCAATTGGGCATTTAGAAGACCGTGGTGTGATGTTTATTGAACCAGGTACTGAAGTTTATGAAGGTATGATTGTTGGTGAATGTAATAAAGATTTAGACCTAGCAATCAATGTTACAACAGCTAAACAACAAACTAACACACGTTCATCTACAAAGGATATGACTGTCGTTTTAAAGAAACCAAAAACAATGTCTTTAGAAGTATGTTTAGAGTATATTAATGATGATGAATTAGTGGAAATTACACCTAAGACAATTCGCTTAAGAAAGAAGATATTAGACACTGCAGAACGTAAAAAGTTTGATAGTAAGCGAAGAAATAACGAATAATTGGGTTATTTTAAGGTCTTTATTAAAAAAAAAGATATCATATAACATTTTTTATGATATAATTTAAGTAGGGATAATCCCTAGAAAATTAAAGGAGTAAAAAAATGTTAAAAGGAAAAGTAAAATGGTTTAATGCTGAGAAAGGTTTTGGTTTTATTGTTAATGAAGAAGGAAAAGATATCTTCGTTCATTTTTCTGCAATAAATCAAGAAGGATATAAAGCACTAGCTGAAGGTGATGTTGTTACTTACGAAGTTAAAGAAACAGAACGCGGACCTCAAGCTGCAAATGTTACAAAAGTAGCAGAATAATAAGAAACGCAGAAACGCGTTTCTTTCTTTTTTTGCTAAAAAAAGTCAAAAATAAGTTATATAATCTTTATGAAAGGAATGATTTTTATGAAAGAGATATTAGTTGCTAATAATTTAACAAAAACTTTTAAATTAACGAAAAAGCAACAAAAAATTAATAAAACAAATGAAACTTTAAAAGTTGCTGTAAAAGATTTATCTTTCGTAGCGTATGAAGGCGAAATATATGGTCTATTAGGTCCTAATGGTGCTGGTAAGACAACAACGCTTCGTATGATATCAACATTAATTAAACCAGATCAAGGTGATGTATTAGTTGATGGTTATAGTGTTTTAAAAGAGGCTAATGAAGTAAGAAAGAGAATTGGTTTTTTAACAAGTGAATTAAAATTAGAAGATTTCTTTACTCCTAATTACTTATATGACTATTTTTCAGAGTTATATCAAATTGATAAAGAAGTAAGTGAAAAACGTAAAAAAGAATTATTTGATAAGTTTGAAATTGATTCATTTAAAGAAGTTAAAATAGCTGATTTATCAACTGGTATGAAACAAAAGATATCACTTGTAATTTCAATAGTTCATAATCCTGATATTATAATCTTTGATGAACCTACAAATGGGTTAGATGTTATTACTGCTAAGACGGTTACTGATTTTTTAATTGAACTTAAAAACGAAGGTAAGACAATTATCTTATCTACTCATATTTTCTCTTTAGTTGAAAAGTTATGTGATCGAGTTGGTATTATTATTGATGGTAAGATGGTCGTTAGTGATACATTAGAAAAAATTACAAAAGATAAAAATTTAGAAGATGCATTTTTTGATTTATATTTTGCTAAAGGCGGTGTTTTAAATGAGTAAAATATTTGTTGTTTTGAAAAAAGAATTACGCCGTTTCTTTACTGACCGTAGAATGCTTACTAGTATCTTTTTACCTGGTATCTTGATCTTTATTATTTATTCACTTTTAGGTGGAGTAGTTACTAATATGATGAGTCAACAAATTACTGATTATAGTGTTCATATTGAAAATGAACCAACTGAGTTTAGTATGATTTTTGATGTTAGTGATTGGAATGTTGAAAAGAATAAAGAAGACTTAACTAAAGAAGAAGCTATAAGTAAAATTTCTGAAGGAAGCCTTGATTTATATATTATTTATGAAGAAGATTTTTATAATAAAATTTTAGCTTATGATACAAATAAAGGTAAGGCTCCAGATGTTGAAATTTATTATAATTCTACTATTGATAGTTCTTATGCTCTATATAATTATGTTACAACTTACTTAAGTCAGATTGAGGCTCAACTAGCCAATAAATTTGATGTTAATACAGATTTAAATATTAACTATGATATGGCTACTGAAGAAGATATTTCTACTAAAATAATTGGAATGATTTTACCGTTTATTTTAATGACATTTTTAATAAGTGGAGCAATGGGAATTTGTAGTGAATCTATCGCTGGTGAGAAGGAAAGAGGAACAATTGCAACCCTACTTGTAACACCTGTTAGAAGAAGTGATTTAGTAATTGGTAAGATAGCGGCATTAGGTATTACAACAATGGCTAGTGCGTTTGTTAGTTTCTTAGGATTGATACTTTCATTACCGAAATTAGCTGGGACTGATTTTTCGATTGATTATTATGGATTTGGTCCTTTAGCAATCCTACTTTTAGTTGTAGTTGTGACTGCATTGTTCTTTACTACAATTTTAACAATTGTTTCTACATATGCAAAAAGTGTTAAAGAAGCAACAAGTCTATCAGGACCTCTTACAATCATTGTTATGGTAGTAGGAATGAGTGGAATGATGGCTACAAGTGCTAATACAAATTTATGGATGTATTTAATTCCAATTTATAATTCTATTCAATCTTTTACTGGAATTTTAAATGATTCAATTAATATATTTGCGATTATAATTACTGTTATATCTAATTTAGCATATATTGGTTTAGGTGTATTCTTACTAACTAAGATGTTTAACAGTGAAAAGATTATGTTTAATAAATAATAACTTTTAAAGCGACGATTTAATTTAAAAATTGTCGCTTTTTTCCATATTTGTAGTAAAAATACTCTTATAAAACTGAAGTTTAATAAGGAAAAAAATACTGAATTTTTACCGTTTTATCAATACTATTTTTCAAATATTGTAAAATTTTGAAAAAAGAGTAAAATTTAGGAGAAAAGATTAGAAAACAAATCACTTCTTATTACGGAGGATAAACTTATGAAGAAGATTAAAAATATATTTATAGTTGGTTTTATGGCACTGTTTTTGGGGATTGTATTAGGAGCATGTGATTCTAGTCATAATCATGATTATGGAGAGACTTATTATAAAGATACGACTAGCCACTGGAAGGAATGCTCTTGTGGTGAAAAAGGGAATTTAGGTGAGCATAATTATGGTGAGTGGATTACTATTACTGAAGCGACATTCAATTCAACAGGTAGTAAGAAACAAATATGTGCTACATGTAATTATGAAAATGTAGTGGAAATACCAAAGTTAGAACATGAGCATAATTGCACAAGTGAAGTTGTTGCACCTACATGTAATACTGACGGTTATACAATACATACATGTATTTATTGTGGAGATACATATAAAACAGATGAGGTAAAAGCTTTAGGGCACAAAGAAGTAATAGATGAAGCAGTAGAAGCGACATGCACAAAAACTGGCTTAACAGAAGGAGCACATTGTAGTGTGTGCAATGAAATATTAATTGAACAAGAAATAGTGACGCTAACTCATATTTATGAATTTGGAATATGTAAATATTGTGATGAAGATGAACACGGTAATATCCTAAGATATGAACTAGATGATAATAACGTAGATGGATATGAAAGTTATTCTGTTGTTGGTGTTGAAGTGCTAAAATCTGATTTACTAGTAATACCAAGTCAATATAAAGGGCTTCCTGTAACAAGTGTAGCTGAAAATGCTTTTAGAGTATGCCTTGATTTGAAAAATATAATGTTTGAAGGAAATAGTCAATTGACAAGTATTGGAGAACATGCGTTTGATAACTGCAGTAGTTTAGAAACTATAACAATTCCGTCAAGTGTAACAAATATAGGATCTTGCGCATTTCAAAATTGCATTAGTTTGGATAGTGTGATATTTGAGGGAAATAGCCAATTAACAAGTATAGAAGAAGGTGCATTCTGGCATTGTAGTAGTTTAACAAGTATATTAATCCCATCAAGCGTAACAAGTATCGCTGGTCCTATCTTGTATGGTTGTAGCAGTTTAACAAACATAATAGTAGATGAAAACGGTGTATATGATTCAAGAGATAATTGTAATGCACTAATAGAAACATCAACCAACACTTTATTATCAGGATGTAAAACAACAATAATTCCTTCAAGTGTAACAAGTATTGGAGAGTATGCATTTAGTGGTTGTGTTGATTTAACAAGTATTATTTTTGAAGGAAACAGTCAATTAAGAAGTATAGGAGCTAATGCATTTAGTGGCTGTAATGGTTTAGAAAGTGTAGAAATACCAACAAGTGTGACAACAATAGACAATTACGCATTTTCATATTGCAGTAATTTAGAAACTATAACAATTCCAAAAAGCGTGAAAAAAGTAGCCGAAAATGCGTTCTCAAACTGCAAAAAATTAACAAGTGTGTTTTATGTTGGGTTAAGTACTGATTGGGATTCTATTAGCATTGGTAATGGTAATAAACCTTTAACTTCAGCTACTAAATATTACTATAGTGAAACCGAACCTGTAGAAGAAGGAAACTATTGGCATTATGATACAGATGGAGCAACTCCAGTAGTTTGGCAATAATTTAAAATAACAAAAAACTTTAGGTAATAAGTAATAACTTTTAAAGCGACGATTTAATTTAAAAATTGTCGCTTTTTTCCATATTTGTAATAAAAATACTCTTATAAAACTATAAGTTTAATAAGGAAAAAAATACTGAATATTTTGTTTTTAAGTTTTTTTTAAGGTATATTTATTATTTTAATAAATAGATTGTCCGCTTTTTATTGAAAAAAGATTTGATTAGCGATATAATATCTTCGGTATTGTTTTTAGATATCATTTTTTAGGAGGAAATAGAAAATGGCAAAAAAGATTATGGCAATGGATGGTAACTACGCTGCCGCATATACTGCTTATGCTTTTACAGAAGTAGCTGGTATCTATCCTATTACTCCGTCATCTAATATGGCTGAGTACACAGATGACTGGGCTGCCCAAGGTAAGAAAAACTTATTTGGTATGCCTGTTAAGGTTGTAGAAATGCAATCTGAAGCTGGTGCTGCTGGAACTGTTCACGGTTCATTACAAGCTGGTGCTTTAACAACAACATATACAGCTTCACAAGGGTTATTATTAAAAATCCCTAATATGTATAAAATCGCTGGTCAATTATTACCTGGTGTAATCCATGTATCAGCACGTGCATTAGCTGCACAATCATTAGCAATTTTCGGTGACCACCAAGACGTTATGGCTTGTCGTCAAACAGGATTTGCTATGTTATGTACTAACTCAGTACAAGAAGTTATGGACTTAGGTGGTGTTGCACACTTAACTGCAATCAAAACTGGTGTTCCATTCTTACATTTCTTTGATGGTTTCAGAACTTCTCACGAAGTTAATACTGTTGAAGTTATGGATTATGAAGTATTCGATCGTTTATTAGACAGAGAAGCTGTTGCAAGATTTAGAGCAGCTGCATTAAACCCTCAAAATCCAAAAACACGTGGTTCTGCTCAAAATGACGACGTTTATTTCCAAACTCGCGAATTACAAGCTCAACATTACGCAGGTGTTGCTGACGTAGTTGAAGAATACATGAAAGGTATTAGTGAAGCTTGTGGACGTACTTATCACCCATTTAACTACTATGGTGCAGAAGATGCTACAGATGTTATTGTTGCTATGGGTTCTGTTAACCAAGCAATCGAAGAAACTGTTGACTATTTAGTTGCTCAAGGTAAAAAAGTTGGGGTATTAGAAGTTCATTTATATCGTCCATTCAGTGAAAAATACTTCTTCGCTGCTATGCCAAGTACTGTTAAACGTGTTGCAGTTATCGACCGTACAATCGAACAAGGTGCTTTAGGTGAACCTTTATACTTAGATGTTAAATCAGTATACTATGGTAAAGAAAATGCACCATTAATTATCGGTGGTCGTTATGGTTTAGCAAGTAAAGATACTACTCCAGATATGATTAATGCAATCTATCAAAACTTAGCTGGTGAAGCTAAAAATCCATTTACAGTAGGTATCAACGATGATATCAAACATACTTCATTAGAAGTTACTGAACATATCGACGTTGCTGACCCAACAACTACTGAATTATTATTCTTCGGTTTAGGTAGTGATGGTACTGTAGGTGCTTGTAAAAACACATCAAAAATCATTGGTGATAACACTGACTTATATTCTCAAAGCTATGCTGCATACGACTCTAAGAAGAGTGGTGGATCTACTAGATTACATTTACGTTTTGGTAAAAACCCAATCCGTTCAACTTATTTAGTAAATAATCCTCACTTCGTATCTTGTTCTACAGATGCTTACTTAGCTAAATTCAATATGATCGATGGTTTACGTCAAGGTGGTACATTCTTATTAAATACAGTATGTCCAGTTGAAGAAATCGAAACATTATTACCAAACAGATATAAGAGAATCTTAGCTGAAAGAAATGCTAAATTCTATATCATCAACGCTAACAAATTAGCTGTTGAAATCGGCTTAAAAGGTAAAACTAATACAATCATGCAATCTGCATTCTTCAAATTAAACCAACACATTTTACCTTATGAAAAAGCTAAAGAATTAATGAAAGCTTATGCTGCTAAAACATTTGCTAAGAAAGGTCAAGCAATCATTGAACGTAACTACAACGCTATCGATGGTGGTGGAGACTTATTAGTAGAAGTGCCAGTTAAACCTGAATGGGCATTACTTCAAGATGAAACTCCAGTTGTTGATATGAGCCGTCCTGAATTCGTAAGAGAAATTGCTGACCCAATCAACGCATTAAAAGGTGATAGCTTACCATTATCAGTATTCAAAAAATATACTGACTCTCATATGCCTCAAGGAACAGCTGCTTATGAAAAACGCGGTGTAGCTACAGATGTACCTCATTGGACTCCAGAAAACTGTATCCAATGTAACCAATGTGCATTCGTATGTCCACATGCTGCAATTCGTCCATTCTTAGCTACAGCTGAAGAAGAAGCAAATGCTCCAGAAGGTTCAAAATTCTTACCAGCAGTAGGATTCAAAGAACACAAATATTCATTAGTTATTTCTCCAATGGATTGTACAGGTTGTGGTGTATGTATCACAGTATGTCCAGGTAAGAAAGCTAATCCAAGAGATCCAGAATGCAAACCAACAAAAGCTTTAGCTCCTCAAACTATTCACGCAGCTATTGAAGCTAATGGTCCTGCAGTTTGTGATTACTTCTATAACAAAGTTTCATATAAAGGAAAATTAGCAGGAACTAACAACGTTAAGAATGCTCAATTCTCTAAACCATTATTCGAGTTCTCAGGAGCTTGTGCTGGTTGTGGTGAAACTCCTTATGTTAAAGCTGTATCACAATTATTTGGTGAACGTATGGTTGTAGCTAATGCAACTGGTTGTACATCAATTTATTCTGGTTCATTCCCAGCTACTCCATATACAACTAACGAATTAGGTTATGGACCAGCTTGGGCTAACTCATTATTCGAAGATAATGCTGAATTCGGTTTCGGTATGCAAACAGCTGCAGAAACTATGCGTGATAGACTTCAAACAGTTATGGTAAATAACTATGAACATATGACTGAAGAACAAAAAGCATTATGTGAAGAATGGATTGTTAACCGTAAAAACGGTGAAAAGACTTTAGAATTAAAACCAGTAATCGAAGCTACATTTGGTGCAATTGATACACCATGGGCTAAAGAAATTATGTCATTAAAACAATTCATTGTTAAACGTAGTCAATGGATTATCGGTGGTGACGGATGGGCTTATGACATTGGTTACGGAGGATTAGACCATGTTATCGCTAACCAATTAGACGTTAACATTTTAGTAGTAGATACAGAAGTTTACTCTAATACAGGTGGACAATCTTCTAAATCAGCTCGTCATGGTTCAATCGCTAAGTTTACAGCAAGTGGTAAACCTGGTAAGAAGAAAGATTTAGCTGCAATTGCTATGAGCTACGGACATGTATATGTTGCAACAATTTGTCACGGTGCATCTCCTGCTCAAGTTATTAAAGCGTTAAAAGAAGCAGAAGCTTATGATGGTCCAAGTATCATTATCGCTTACTCACCATGTATTGCACACAATATCAAAGGTGGATTATATAACGCTCAACTTGAAGCTAAATTAGCTACTGAATGCGGATACTTCCCATTATTCAGATATAACCCAGATTTAGCATTAGAAGGTAAAAACCCATTCCAATTAGATTCTAAAGAACCAAATTGGGACAGATATAACGAATTCTTAATGCAAGAAGGTCGTTATGCTCAATTAAAAGCTTTAAACCCAGCTGAAGCTGAAGCTTTACTTGAAGCTAACTTAAAAGACGCACAACGTCGTTACCGTTACTATCAACGTATGTTAGCTATGGATTATTCTAACGAAAGCGTTAAATAATTTATAATATATATATAAATAAAGATAATAGAAGTGGAATTGTCGCAGGTGGCAACTCCACTTTTTTCATGTCAAAAAAAATTTATTTTCAAATAATTCTAACTATGATATAATCTCTATGAGGATGTGAAATTAAATATGAATAAAGTAGTTATTATAGTTGATAGTACTTGTGATTTACCTAAAGAAGTAGTTGAAGAAAAAGGAATCGTTATTGTTCCATTAACAGTAAACTTTCCAGATGCAACTTATTATGATGGTGTAGATATCACAACAGACAAATTATACAAATTAGTTGCTGAAAAAAATACATTACCAAAAACAGCCGCAATTACACTAGGTGAAATTTATAATGTATTCGAAAAATATATTAATTTAGGATATGATATTATCTATACAGGTATTTCATCTCATATGAGTAAATCTTATGAAAATGCCGTTATGATGAGTAAAGAATTTGAAGAAGGAAGAATTGAAGTTGTTGATTCAGGAAACCTTTCTACAGGTATTGGATTACTTGTACTTAAGGCTTGTAAATGGCGTGATGAAGGAAAAAATGTTCATGAGATTGCAGATTTAATGAGAGAAACTGTCCCTTATGTAAGAAGTCAATTTATCGTAGATACAATGGAATACTTACACAAAGGTGGAAGATGTAGTGGTATAGCAAAATTATTTGGTACAATTCTAAAAATTAAACCTCTAATCGGTGTGCGTGAAGGTAAAATGAGTGTTATTGGTAAACCTCGCGGAAAAAATGAAGTTTGCTTTGAAAAAATGTTAGAACTTTTAGAGGAAGATAAAAATAACATTGAATTAGATGCAGTATTTATTACTCATTCAGAAGCAGATGATTACTGCGAATATCTAGTAAAAAGAGTAAAAGAAATTGTTCCAGATGCTAATTTATTAACTTCAAGAGCAGGTTGTGTTATTTCAACACACTGTGGACAAGGAACAATTGGTGTCCTTTACATTTTAAAACATTAATTAAAAAGGGATTTTTGATCCCTTTTTATTTTTGACTTTGCCTTTTATAAGTATAGATTCTTTTAATTTTAATTATAAAAGATGGTATAATAAAACTAATAGGAAAAATTGGATAAAAATTTTGTATAAAAAAGAAGTATAAGAATATAAAAATAAATAATAACTTAAAACCAGTAAGTTTATTTTTTTCTAGGAGGGAGAGAAAGGTTTATGATTAGTAAATATATAGCAGTTAATGTACATACTATAGAACAATATGAATTAGAACTAAAAAAAGATAAAGATGTTACTTGTATTATCTATCATGGTCCAATTGAAGAACTTGAAAAATATTTAACAAAAAATAAAAGTAAATCATTAAGACATACCCTTGCTTATTTATGGAGATTTAATAGAAGTTATTTTAATTTTCGTGGTGATAATGATGATTTAAAATTGGTAGAAAAATTATCAGAAAATGCTGACCCATTATGTGTATTTTTCAAGTTTATTTTTTCCAGTATGCTAAATATAACAGTAAACGGAAAAACTAGTGATTATTATTATAAAAAATGTTTTGAAGTAGGACCTCATATTGTTCAATTTGATGAAGAACACAAAGGCGAATATGCTGAATATGATATTTTAGGACATGCATTAAAATATAACTACTCAAACTGGAGTGCTTGGTATATTGAAGAAAAATTAAATCAAGATAATTATTTCAAAAATTTAAATATATTAAAAGAATTATCACAAGCTGGATGTCTTGCAAGTAGCGCAGTATATATTAAGTTTATGTTGAATGAAGATTATCCACACGATCTTGATGAGGGACAGATGTATAATGCAGCAGTAAGAATATTAGAACAACAATACACACCAACTGTTTATAATGAGGATAATTATAGAGGATATTATTATTATTTTATTTTAGCTAATTACTATATGCATTGCTATGAATATTCTCAATCATCTTTGTATAATCTTTGCAGTAAAGCTTTAAAGAGTAATCTATTTAAAAATATTCCAGAAACGTATTTAGCCTTAGGTATATGTAGTTTTGCAGGTTTTAAAACACCAATAGATTATCAAAGAGCTTATACAATATTTACAAATTACAAAAGCGATGTAAGAAATGTTGATGTATATTTTGATTTCTTCCTAGGAAAAATGTATAAATACGGTCTTTATGTTAATAAAGACATCGAAAAAGCAATGGAATTATTTTTTGATTATTACCCAAGAGCCGCATTAGAAAAATATTATTATTGGATGGATAATAAACAGTATGATGAATTAATGAAACATTTTTATTTGTACAATCCATTAAATTCACTATTTAAATATCAGTATAATGAATATTACTTTTGGAAAAATTTGATGGCGCAAATTGTTGGATATGTATATCACATCAAAGGAGAATATGAAAATGCTATAAAGGTTTATAATGAAAGTGTAAATAGTGGCGGATGTATGAATAACTTAGGTTATTTATATGAATATAACTTACATGATATAGATAATGCATTTAAAGCTTATAAAAAAAGTGCAGAATATAACGATCCTGCAGGAACATGGAGCCTAGCACAATGTTATTATTATGGTAAAGGAACAGCGGTTAATATGACTGAATTTAAAAAATACCATGAACTTGCAAAGGCAATGAATGTAGCTGATGCAATAAATTTCAAGTATTAAAACAATATAGTTTAATTAGAAGCTCATTGTAGCTTCTTTTTTTGCAAATAAAAGAGCTATTTAAGAAAATAGCTCAATTTAATTATTCTTGATATAAAACTGCGATTGAGTAAGCACCTAATGTAACTTCACCAGTTACTGTGCTTCCTTTTGTGATATTAGCTGTTCCACTAACAGTAGCTACATTCCAGTTACCACTTAAAGTATAGCTTGTGTTAGCTCCTTTACCACTTGAGTAAATAACAGTAATTTTGCTCCAGTCATCACTATCTTTCATATCTGTTGGAGTAGTGATTTCTACAACGATTGTCTCAGCAGTTTGTAATTTAATTTTATAATTAGCACTTGATACTGCATTAGATGAGAAGTGGAATGCAGATTGACTAGTTGAAATATGAACTAAGTCTTTATAAGCGTTATATGCATCTGCGTAAATAATTTTGTTTTCCCATTTTAATGAGTTTGAAATATCAGGTAAGTTATAAGAGTTGTGAGAGTATTCGCCTGTCCAAATTCCGTTTTCGTAAATTGGTTTGCTTCTTAAGATTTCTTCACCACCGTGCATAAATCTAATACCTTCACTTGTTAAAACTAAACCATTAGCTAATACAGAAGCTTTTCCTAAGTCTGCTTCAATAATTCCACATGTACGTAATTTATCAGCTAAAGCTAAGTTATCGTGACATGTTACATAGTTAACTTGTTGTTGGATTGAATTATTAGTGTTAAGGATATTACCTTGTAACCCTCTTGCTAATTCGCTAGCGTTTCCGCCACCTTGAACCCAACCGAAACCAGCTCCATCATTGTTTCCTTTTGTTGATTCACGGAATCTATCACTAAACATTCCGATACCAGTAAATCTAGATGCATTGCTTACAGAAGCTTGATCAGCAGAACCAATACCTGTAGAACCTGCTGCCCATGGTTCACCATATAATACGATGTTTGGATCGATTGCATTTAATGCAGCATCTACTTGATTCATTGTTTCAATATCGATTAATGCCATTAAGTCAAAACGGAAACCTTTAATATTATATTCATTTGCCCAGAATTTAACTGAGTCTACGATATATTTTCTAACCATTTCTCTTTCAGTAGCAACATCGTTACCACATCCAGAACCATTATATGCTTTACCACTCTTATCATAACGGAAGAAGTAACCAGGTAAGATTTTGTGGAAGCTTGAACCACTAATACCACTCATATGGTTATATACTACGTCCATAACGATTTCGATATTTGCATCATGGTAAGCTTGAACCATTTGTTTGAATTCTTTAATTCTTGTTTCTGCATTATAAGGATCAGTAGAATATTGACCTTCTAATACATTGTAGTTTTGAGGATTGTATCCCCAGTTGAATTGATCAAAGTCTGTTTCTTTGTTAGAAGCATCAAAGAATGGAAGGATTTGAACTGCATTAACACCTAATTCTTTAATATGATCAAATCCTGTTGTAACAGTAGTAGAACCAATTGAGAATTTTGTTCCAGATTCACACATACCTAGGAATGTACCACGATTAGCTTCAGTACCATTCCATGTATCATCCATCGTTAAATCACGAACATGAATTTCATAAACTACTAATTCGTTTGGTGTATATAATCCTTTACGATTATAATCCCAACCAGCAGGGTTTAATTTAGAAAAATCAACAATATAACTTCTTAATCCGTTAACACCTGTAGCGTATGCATAAGGGTCTGTGATATCAGTTGTTTTTGTAGTTCCATTTACAACAGTATATGTATAGTAGTAACCTGTTAAATCTTCATCTGCAGTATAACTCCATACACCTTTATCACCTAAAGTCATTTCAAATGATTTTACAGGAGTGTCATCACCAGGATATTTTTCAGTACCCATTTTTTTAGGATGACCATATTGGAATAATTCTACACTAACTTTATTAGAAGCAGGTGCCCATAATTTGAATGTTGTTTTACCATCTTTAACAGTAACACCTAAGTCATTACCTTCATATGTATAGTCACGTTTAAATGCATTTGAGTCAAAATAATTAGAAATATTTAAATCAGCACTTAATGTTACAATATCATCAAATTTAATTACTAATTGATAATTATCTTTATTTTTTAAATCAAATTTTTCTGGTAATGTTACTGTACCTTCACTTTGCATCATTTCGCCTTGTTCATAAATTTCACCATTACGATAGATGTAGTATTGTTCTCCAGTAGCATTTGCAGAATATGTAACAGTTCTTGCATCTGTTGATAACATGAAACCAGTAATTTCATAAACAGGTTTTGAACCCTCTTTATCTAAGAAGATTGTTTCAACACCCTCAAATGAATATAAATGAATTTCATTGTTAGCATCAACCATTGCTTCAGTTAATGTAACGAAACGGTCATTAGCTACTTTATCTTTAGCTTTCCATTCACCAAAACGGTAAATATAACCTAGTGTAGTTGCTTGATAGAAGTCAGAAGTTGGGTCAGTTAAGTCAACTCTAAAGTAAACACCAAAGCTATCTTTATCTTCCCAGTCTACTGCGGCACCTTCATCATCCCATAACCAAATTTGCCATTCATCATAATCTGAATTTTGACGTTGATAATGGAAGTATACAACAGCATTAACACTTGCTTTATTTTCTTCATCAGTAGAACCGTTTGTACCACTTTCAGTGTTTTCGGTTTGAGAATTGTTGTTTTCTTCGTCATTTCCACATGCAACTAATCCGAATGAAATTAATAGAAGTAAAAATGCAAAGAAAAATCTTGAAATATTAATTTTTTTCATATTTTTTCCTTTCTAGTATAATTTTCATAATTATACTGATGTTTTAATTTAAATTGCATATCAAAGAAAATAGTTTGTTAAAACTATCTGCTTAAATAATAACATAAAATATTTATAATAAATAGATTTTGTGTCAAAAATTGTAAAAAATGTAAGCGGTTTCCGCATTATCTTGCATATTTTGATATTTTATTTAAATATTTATAGTGCTAGAATATAATTGAATAAATATGTAAACGACTATGTCGTTTTAAAGAAAGGAATAAAAAAATATGAAAAGATGTTTATATGTTTTATTAACTTTATTATTCGCTACAGCTTTAGTTGCTTGTGGTGGTAATGGAAGTGACGAACAAACTGGTGGAGATTTACCAGCAGATGCAACTATGCAAATCTGTGTAGGTAGTGAATCAGTTTGGTATTATCAAGGAATTTTAAATGATTATGTTAAAGAAAATAACTTACCATTTAAAATAAAAGTAACTGGTGTAGATACTGGTAAATATACAGACTCTTTCTTATTAGATACTACAAGAGGTGCTGATATTTTCGTAACTGCACATGACAACTTAGGTAAATTATTAGCAGGTTCTGGAACTATTGCTCCTGTTACTGATGAAGATTTAGTTGCAAATATTGAAGAAACAATTGACCCAATTTTCCAAGATGTTATCTATATGAGTGCAGCGGGTGGACAATCTGAATTCTATGCTGTTCCAATTATTAAACAAGCATTAGTTTTATTCTATAACAAAGATTACTTAAGTGATTCAGATGTTGTAAGTTGGGAAAAGATTTTAAAAGTAGCTGAAGCAAATGGTAAATTAGCTACAACTTATATTGGTTCTGATGGATTTAACTATTCTCATTGGTTATTAGCTCAACCTTCTAATGAAGTTAGTAAGACTGCATTTGGTAAAAAAGGTACTTTAGAATTATATAAAGGTGGCCTATGGGCAGGAAATATGGCTTGGGGAGATGACCAAGTTGCTATTACTAAATATGCTCAACGCTTCACTAATCATCAAAATGGTAGAGGTGGAAGTGTAGTTGATCTAAACTCATATACTAGTGAACTTAAAGCTGACCAAGTTATTTCTGTTGTAGCTGGTGCTTGGAACTATGGCACAATCGATGATGCTTGGAATAACTATGGTGTTACTTTATTACCTACATTTACTTTAACAGAAGCTGACGCTTATGGTAGTGCAGTAGCTGGTATGGAATTTAGAAGTGGATCATTCTATGACGTTAAATGTTTAGTTAAGAAAAAAGATTCAGCATTTGCAAAATACTTAGATGAAATTATGTTATTCTTATCAAGCGATAAAGTTCAAGAAGGTTCTTATATTTATTGTAATAACTTACCTGCATCTGAAAATGTAGAATTGCAATATGAAGAATCTTATATAGAAGATAACTATGATATCGATGATGTAACTTATTATTATGAATTAGCTCAAGCTCAAATTTCTCAAGGCACATCTGCAGGCTTACCTCAACCATTCGGTTATAATAAAGACTATAACCCTGCATATTACTCTGAATCAAGCGGGTATTATATTGAATTACATCAAAATAAAGATGGTGCTTTTGATGAAACAAGTGCTATTATCAATGAATTACAAACAATTTCTTACATTTGGGCAAATAATAAAAAACCAAATGCAACTGAATTAGCTGATTGGTTAGCATCTTTAAAAAAATAAATAATTAAACTGATAAGCCGGCCTTTTGGCAGGCTTATTTGAGTTTTTAAAAAGGAAGTGAAAAAATGAAAGATGTAAAGAAAATACTTATATCAATAGGTAAATTTATATTAGATCTTTTTCTTCGCGTTATTTATGTTTTCCGTGATTTGGGTTTAGGGGCATGGAAAGGATTAATAGCAATAAAAAATGCGTGTGTTAAATTTATTAAAAGATTTATCGATGGTAGTATTTGGACAAAGTTATCTCACTTTATAATGGGTTTAGGTAATTTAGCTCGCGGTCAAATTGTTAAAGGTGTATTATTTTTAGGATTACAAATTCTATTTATTACTTTTATGGTTGTATCTCCAAAAAGTACTAATACTCCACTTGGAGCTAAAGCGATTGAAAACTTCTTTACTTTAGGTGAGTATCACGGTATGCCTATTGATACAACTTTTGATTTTGAAAAAGAATTTACTGCAATTGTAAGTCTACCTTCATCTAACTTTTCAACTGAATATAAAACAGAAGTAGAAAAAGTTTACCGCCTAACTAATATTTTTGATGCTATTAGTGATGGTAATAGCAAAGTAAGTTTAATTGAAAATGACGGTAGATTAAATGATAAAGGTAGAGAAATTTATAAATCAAAAGAATATAGTAATGTTATTTACGATGATCGTTTTAATACAAATGATTATTATGGATATGCTTCATATAAATGTGATCCGACTTGTGAGATAAATGTTGGAGATGGAAGCTTAGTTTGGATTGAAAGTAAGAATGAGATTGCTTTTGATAATTTAAGTGATTTTGTTGTTTCCTCTAAAGATTCTACAACATTAGGTTTATATCAAGAAAAACTAGAAGATGGATATAGATACCTTGTAATTGTAAAGTTAACTGGTAAAGGTGATACATTAACACTATCAAACTTTGCTAATGATGTTAAGATTTGTAAAGTTGACTATGATGTTAACTATGTTGAACTTGATGTAGATTTTTCACTTTTAATGTTACTGTTTGGTATTATTACATTTGCTGCAATTGCAATCTTTATTATTGTTTATAACTTATCAATTGCAAGTTCTTATAAAACTGATAAAGACATTTTAGAAGGCAATAAACCAACATCATTTATTGAAGATATTAAATCATTACTTGATTCAAGATTCCATTTAACTTTATTATCACCTGCAATTATTTTATTAGTTATCTTTACTGTAGTACCTACTATAATGATGATTTTAATTGCATTTACAGATATGTCTAGTAACACTGCAAGTAGTGGTCAAGTCTTAATTAATTGGACTGGATTTGAAAACTTTGTAGCTTTATTTAGTGGAGCTTCTAGTAGTGGAAGTCAAATTGCTACAGAAGTTGGACAAAACTTTGCTTCAGTTTTAACTTGGACATTTGAATGGGCTATTTTAGCGACATTCTCTTGTTATTTTGGTGGTATTTTCTTAGCTCTTTTAATCAATAAAAAAGATGTTAAGTTAAAGAAAATGTGGAGAACAATCTTTATTTTAACAATTGCTATTCCACAATTTATTACATTATTAATTTTAAGAAACCTTTTATCAGGTAATGGCCCTATTAATACAACATTATTAGATTTAGGTATTATACAACAACCAATTAATTTCTTACAATTTGGTACAGGTACAATTGGTGCTGACATGGGTGGTGTTTGGTTAGCTAGATGTACTGTATTAGTTATTAACCTTTATATTGGTGTTCCTTATACAATGTTAATGACTAGTGGTATTTTAATGAATATTCCAAAAGATTTATATGAAGCCGCAACTATTGATGGAGCTAATAAATGGCAAATGTTTAGAAAGATTACACTTCCTTATGTAATCTTCGTTACAACACCTTATTTAATTTCTTCATTTATTGGTAATATTACAAGTTTCAATACAATCTTCTTAACTACTGGTGGTGGACCAAGTAAAGGAACTGGTAGTGTTGCAGGTCATACAGATTTACTTGTTACATGGTTATATAAATTAACAATGGAAGATACTAAGTATAATGCTGGTTCAATTATTGGTATTTTAACATTCTTGATTACAGCGTTTATTACATTAGTATGTTACCGTAATTCAAAAGCTTATAATGAGGAGGACACATTCCAATGATGAATACTATTGATACTCCTATTTCAATGAAACAAGAAAAATTTAGAAGTTATAAATCAATTAGACTTGTTTCTAAAATATTAGCTTATGCTTTATTAGTTATTTTAGCTGTTATATGGTTATACCCATTATTATGGATTGTAATTTCATCATTTGTCGTTCAACCTGGTGGTGGTCCTACAGATGTTCCGATTACATATTTTCCAGATGGTGTAAAAAATATCTTTGGTTTTGATAATTACATTAATTTATTTACTAGTGGTTATTCAAATCCACTGACTCATAAATTTGCATTTTATTTTAAAGAATGGTTTTTAAATACATTATTTGTGGCTGTTGTTTCTTGTGTAATTTCAACTGCGTTTACCTTAATGGTTGCCTACGTTATGAGTAAATTAAAATTTTCATTCCGTAAAACATATTTAAATATTGCATTAGTAATTGGATTATTCCCTGGATTTATGTCTATGATTGCTATTTACTTCATTTTAAAAGCATTTGGAATGACAGGAAGCTTATGGGCATTAATTCTTTGTAACTGCGCTGGTGCAGGAACAGGATTTTATGTAGCAAAAGGTTTCTTTGATGTAGTACCTAACTCATTAATGGAATCAGCAAGATTAGATGGTGCGACTAACGCTCAAATCTTTGTTCATATTATTCTACCTATGAGTAAACCTATTGTAATTTATCAAGCATTAATGGCCTTTACAGGACCATGGATGGATTTCATTTTTGCTAAAGTTATTTTAGGTGAAGCTCCTGAAACATGGACAGTTTCAGTTGGATTATATAACTCAATGTTTGGTTCTCAAGCAGATACATCAATCTTTAGTGTCTTTGCGGCTGGTTGTGTATGTGTAGCTGTTCCGATTGTAACACTATTTATGTTCTTACAAAAATATTACGTAGAAGGCGTTACAGCTGGATCTGTAAAATAAAATATTTTTCAATTATAGTTGGCTAATTTTGGTCAACTATTTTTGTTATTTTATATAATTTGAAAATAAATTATCGTTTTATTTGTAATTATTTTTAATTATTATATAATAATAAAGGAATTTAAGATGAGGGTGATTTTAATGAGCGTATTAGAAATTAAAAATTTATGTGCGAGAGTGCCTGAAAAAGACATTTTAAAAGGTGTAGATTTAGTTATTAAGTCTGGCGAAGTTCACGCAATTATGGGTCCTAATGGAACTGGTAAGAGTACTTTATCAAGTGTTATTATGGGACATCCAAAATATGAAGTTACAGGTGGAGAAATCATTTTAGACGGTGAGTCACTACTTGAAAAAAAGGTAGATGAAAGAGCTAGATTAGGTTTATTTTTAGCTTATCAATATCCAGCTGAAGTAAGTGGTGTAACAAATAGTGATTTCGTTCATGCTGCTATGAAAGCTAATGGATATAACGAAAGTGTTTATAAGTTCGCTATTAAATATGATAGAGCTTGTAGAGAGTTAAAAATGGGTAGTGATTTTGCGTCTCGTTATTTAAATGAAGGTTTCTCTGGTGGAGAAAAGAAACGTAACGAGATTTTACAAATGAAAATGATCAAACCTAAATTTGCGATATTAGATGAAATCGATTCAGGGTTAGACGTTGATGCTTTAAGAATTGTTGGTGAAAATGTATCTAGTATGGTAAATGAAAACTTTGGTTGTTTATTAATTACACACTACCAAAGACTATTAGACTACATTAAGCCAGATTATGTTCATATAATGATTAATGGTAAAATTGTTAAAACAGGCGGAAAAGAATTAATTGAAAAAATTGACCGTGAAGGATATGATTGGGTAAAACGTGAATTAGGCATTGAAATTGAAACTGATGAGAAAAAGCGCATTGTATTAGGTACTTGTGGCGCTAAAACAATTGCTAATGAGTAACGAAATTAAACCAGTTATCATGCATAATGATAGCCAAATTAATGTTGATTTAAAAGAAAATGGTAATTATATAATAGTTACTGATTTTGATAAAAACGATATTACATTTAATGTTTTAGATAATGTAAATGTTAATGTAGTATTGTTTTCTAAAATTAAATCTAATGTTAATTTAAATGTTACAATCAATGAAAATGCCAATTTAAAAATTAACGTTATCTCAATGAATAACAGTACAACAGATGTTTATAATTTTAATTTAGTTAAAGAGTATGCGACATTAGAAATGAATGTATTATCATTAGCTAAAGAAGCTAAAAAAGAATTTATCTATAATGTAAATCACTTAGCACCTGAGACTAAATCAAGTGTTAGTAACTATGGTATTTCTTTTGATAATGGTAAAAACCATTTTAAAGTTAATGGTATTATAAAACAAAATATGAAAAATAGTGATGTTAGACAAATTACAAAAGGATTAATTTTAAGCCCTACAGGTGAATGTTTAGCAGAACCTATTTTATTAATTGATTATTATGATGTTAAAGCTTATCATGGCGCAACCATTGGTAAAATAAGTGATGATGACTTATTCTATTTAATGAGTAGAGGTTTAACTAAAGAAGAAGCATTTATGTTAATTATTAATGGTTTACTTGATCCGTTTTTAAAAGATATAAATGATGAAGCAATTAAAGAAGAAGTAATGAATTCTTATTATTCATACTTTTAATATGGTGATATATATGAATGAATTTAAAAAGGATTTTCCGATTTATCAAAAATACCCGCAATTAGTATATCTAGACAGCGCAGCATCAAGCTTAAAGTGTCAAAGGGTTATTGATAAATTAGATCATTATTATAATAGAATAGGCGTAAATGTTCATAGAGGAGTTTATCGTTTAAGTTATGAAGCAACAGACCTTTATGAAGGAGCAAGAGAAATTATCGCTAACTTTATTAATAGTAGTTTTGAAGAAGTAGTATTTACTAGAGGATGTAGTTCATCACTTAATTTAGTAGCGTTAAGCTATGGAATGGAATTTGTGAATGCTGGTGATGAAGTTATTGTAACTGAGTTAGAACATCATTCAAACTTAATTCCTTGGATGAATGTTTGTAAGAAAAAAGGTGCTACATTAAAGTATGTTCCTTTAACTAAAGATGGAAGAATTACAGTAGAAAACTTTAAAAGCGTTATTTCTAGTAAAACAAAAGTAGTAGCAATTAACCATGTATCAAATGTAATGGGTTATATTACACCTATTAAAGAAATCGTTGAAATTGCACATCAATATGGTGCGGTTGTTAGTGTAGATGGTGCTCAAGCTATCCCACATATGAAAGTTGATGTAAAAGAATTAGATTGTGATTTCTATTCATTCTCAGGACATAAGATGTGTGGACCAACTGGTGTTGGAGTACTATATGGTAAGAAAGAAATACTAGATAAAATGGAACCGATTGAATTTGGTGGAGATATGGCTGATGAAGTATTTAAAAATTATGCTACTTATAAAGACACTCCATACAAATTTGAAACAGGAACACCAATTATTGCGGAAGCTATTGCCTTAGCTGAAGCATGCTTATATTTAAATGAAGTTGGTTATGATTATATTAGTAAGCATGAACATGAGTTAAAAGAACTTGCTTTAAAAGAATTATTAAAAATAGATGGAATTGAAATCTATAATCCTACATGTG
Source organism: Anaeroplasmataceae bacterium (assembly GCA_045126355.1). GTDB lineage: Bacteria > Bacillota_I > Bacilli_A > Acholeplasmatales > Anaeroplasmataceae > CAZSIA01. Next base: position 36,782 of record JBGVOE010000015.1, read on the forward strand.
AAACAGGTATTATTACTTTCAATGTAGCTGGAGTTCATCCACATGATGCAGCAAGTGTATTTGATAAAAATGATGTATGTATTAGAGCTGGTCATCACTGTGCTCAACCTATAACTCATTTTTTAGGACAAATGTCAACTATAAGAGCTTCGTTCTATTTTTACAATGATGCCGAAGATGTCAGAAAGTTTGTTGAAACAGTGAAAGAAGCTGTAGAATTTTTCGGACAGTTTTAAGTTTAATTAGAAGGGAAATATTAGTTATGATTAATCTTGAACAATTATACAGACAAGTTATTATGGATAATTATAAAAATCCAAAAAATAAAGGACTAATCCTTAAACCTGAATATCGTAATGTACACTTAAAGAATCCATCATGTGGTGATGATATGCATGTATCATTAAGAGTTGAAGATGGAAATATCTTAGACATTCGCCATGATGGACATGGATGCAGCATTTGTTGTTCTAGTGCAAGTGTTATGAGTGAATTATTAAAAGGTAAAAGCATTGATGAAGCAACAGAAATTATTAATGACTTTTATGAAATGGTTAAAGGTAATGAAATTGCTGATGAAGAAAGAATGGATGAAGCTATTGCTTATAAAAGTGTTAGTCAATTTCCAGCACGTATTAAATGTGCAACATTAGCATGGAAAGCAATAGAAGAAGCAATAAAACAAAATAAAGAATAGCGGGTGATTTATATGCCAGATAAAAAATATGATGAAATTGTTGGCGAATATAAATACGGATTTAAAACCGAAGTGAAAAATGTAGTAGATACGGGAAAAGGCCTTAGTGAAGAGGTAATTAGAACTATTTCTAAACTTAAGAATGAGCCTGAATGGATGTTAGAATTCCGTCTAAAAAGCTATAAAGCATTCTTAGAAAAAGAAAATCCAACTTGGGGACCAGATTTAAGCGAAATAGATTTTAATGACTATACATACTTTATCAGAAGTAGTGAAAAAACAGAAAGTAGCTGGGATGAAGTACCTGAAGCTATTAAAGATACTTTTGATAAATTAGGTATTCCTGAAGCAGAACAAAAGTTCTTAGCAGGTGTATCTACACAATTTGAAAGTGAAGTTGTATATCATAATACAATGGCTGAACTAGAAGAGTTGGGTGTTATTTTCTGTGACACTGATACAGCGGTAAGATTATATCCTGATTTAGTAAAAGAATATTTTGGTAAAGTTGTGCCACCAACAGATAATAAATACGCAGCCTTAAACAGCGCTGTTTGGAGTGGTGGATCATTCATCTATGTCCCTAAAGGAGTTAAGATTGAAAAGCCATTACAATCTTATTTTAGAATTAACTCAGAACAAATGGGTCAATTTGAAAGAACATTAATTATTGTAGATGAAGGCGCAAGCGTTCACTATGTAGAAGGTTGTACTGCACCTATTTATTCAAAAGATTCATTACATGCCGCAGTTGTAGAAATCTATGTTTTAAAAGATGCATATTGTCGTTATTCAACTGTTCAAAACTGGGCTAATAATATTATTAACTTAGTTACAAAAAGAACATTAGTTGAAGAAAACGGACATATGGAATGGATTGACGGTAACGTTGGTGCGGGTATTAATATGAAATATCCAGCTTGTATTTTAAAAGGAGATTATGCAAAAGGAACAACTGTTTCAATTGCTTTTGCAGGTCCTGGTCAAATCCAAGATACAGGTGCTAAAATGGTTCATATTGGAAGAAACACTACTTCACAAATTATTTCAAAATCACTTTGTCGTGGTGGAGGTACTGTAAACTATAGAGGTTTAGTAAAAGCCGCTAAAGGTGCAAAAGGTGCAAGAAGTCATGTTGAATGTGATACTATTATTTTAGATGATATTTCAAAAAGTGATACAATCCCAACAAACATTGGATCAAATGATGAAATCTATTTAGAACATGAAGCTACAGTTTCAAAAGTAAGTGATGATCAATTATTCTATTTAATGAGTAGAGGATTAACTGAAAAAGAAGCTACTGAAATGATTGTTATGGGATTCATCGAACCATTCGCTAAAGAGTTACCAATGGAATACGCAGTTGAATTAAATAGATTAATAAAATTAGAAATGACAGACTCTATCGGTTAATACCGATGGAGTTTTTTCTTAAAATTTCTAAATGTCATTTTAAACATAAAACAGTATAAAAATTCATATCTTTAAATGGGTGGTTAGAATGAAAATATTTATTAAAGATATTAATATTAATTATGAAGTTAGTGGAGTAGGTGCTCCACTTATTTTTTTACATGGATGGGGATTAGATTTACATACTTTTGATAATCTCACAAAAGAGTTAAGTGAAGACTATAGTGTATATCAAATAGACTTACCTGGCTTTGGAGAAAGTGACATTTTAAATTCTTATACAATAGAAGAATACGCGAACTATATAAACGAATTTTGCCTTAGTTTAGCCATAATTAATCCGATTATAATAGGGCATTCTTTTGGTGGAAGAGTAGCTATGATGTATGCGAGTAGATATGATGTTGATAAATTGATTTTGATATCAAGTCCTGGCATTAAAGAAAAATTTAATCTATTAACTTATTTAAAAATTAAGCTTTATAGATTTGGGAAAATGCTAAAAATTGATTTTAATATGGGGTCAATTGATTATAAAAATTCAAAAGGTTATTTAAAAAATGTTTTAGTAAAAGCAGTGAATTTTGATTTATCATCAGATATAAAAAAAATAAAATGTCCAACCCTTCTTTTATACGGTAAAAAAGATAAAGCAGTCCCTCTTTATATAGGTAAAAGAATAAATAATCTTATTTCTGATAGTGGACTTGTAGTAGTAGATAAGGCCTCTCATTTTCCTTATATAGAACGATTTAGATTTTGTTTAATTATTATAAAATCATTTTTATACGGGAATAAGATATGATCTATATTGCATTAAGTATTTTAATTAAAATGTATTTATTTTTTAATGCGTTTCAAAAATCTTTTTATGAATATAAATCGCTTTTTACATATCTAATTAAAAATTATCCTATTTTATCTTTATCTAGTGTAAGTATTGGTTTGTTATTTATATTTGAAAGTGTTTATTTAAATATCATTGTTATTTTTTCACTTTTAGTTCAACTATTATTTTTAGTAAAAAAGAGTAAGGTTTATTTAAAAATTACAAAAAGGATTGTTAGATTATTTCTAACCACATCTTTCTTAACAATAATTTTTTCATTATTTATTAATCCGTTTATAATTGATTTAATTTTACCACTGGTTATTATTTTAGCTGATTTTATAAATAAACCATTTGAAAGATTAATTAATAAACGCTTTATAGAAAAAGCAAAAAATAAAATTAAAAATAATAGTTCTATTAAAATAGCTATTACTGGTTCTTATGGCAAAACAAGTGTTAAAAATTATATTTATGATGTATTAAGTAGCAAATATATCGTTAAGAGGACACCTCATTCATATAATACTCCTTTAGGAATTTCAAGGTTTATTAATGAAGAGAATTTTGATTATACAGATTTTATAATTTATGAGTTTGGGGCTAGAAGAAATAATGATATAAAAGAATTAAATACAAATTATAAATATGATATAGCTATTGTTACTGAAATAGGAAAAATGCATATAGATACTTTTGGTGGTTTTGAAGCGATAGTAAAAGAGAAAATGAGTTTAGTAGATTTATTAGAAGATGACAAAATTGCGATTTTAAATTATGAGAATGAATATATTAGAAATCATGATGTTAGATGTGGAAAATATACATATGGTTTTAATTATGGAGACTTTACTGCTAAAAATATTGAATTAAGTATTTACGGATCAAAATTTGATTTATATATTTATGATAAATTTATAAAAAGATTATCTATAAAAACTTTAGGGAGAAGTTCAATTTTAAATGTCTTACCAGCATTAATAATGTGTTATTTATATGATATTAATTATGATGTGGTTAGTAAGATAGAGCAGGTTACTAACAGATTATCTTTAAGAAAATTTGATGACTATTATATTTTAGATGATGCATATAACTCAAATATAAAGGGAGCTAAATATGCACTTGAAGTTTTGAATACCCATCCAGGTAAAAAGTATTTAATTACACCAGGATTTGTTGAGATGGATATGATAAAGGAAGAATTAGTGAATTTGTATGGTAAAGAAATATCACAAACTGTTGATTGCGTTATTTTAGTTAGAAATGATTTCACAATATTATTAGGAAAAAGTATTAAAGATAAAGAAGTGATTTTTGTAGAAAGTTTTAAAGATGGTTTTAATTTGTTTTTAAAAATTAAAGAAAAAGATTCTATTTTGTTAATAGAAAATGACTTACTTAATTAGGGAGAATAAAATGAGGATAGGAATACTATTTGGAGGTAAATCTTATGAACATGATATTTCAATTATTACAGCTAATGTAATCTATCATGCTTTAAAAGAAAAGTTTGATGTCGAATTACTTTATATTGATAAGTTAGGTAGATTTAAACTACCTACTAAATTTAATATAAGTGATTTTGCGACTAATAAAAAATATAGGGATTTTAACTTTAGAAAAAAAGGTATTATTGTAGGTTGTAAGAAAAGAAAGATTGATGTTATTATTAGTGCGATGCATGGGGTAAATGGTGAAGATGGAGTAGGGGCAGTAATTGCTAATTTATATGATATACCTTTTGTTGGTACTAATCATATTTCAAGTGGATTATTAATGGATAAATACTTTACCTACGCTGTTTTACGTTCTAATGGAATAAAAACTATAAACACAAAATTCTATTTAAAAAATGATGTATTAGCTAGTAGAAATTTCCCTTTAATTGTTAAACCTGCTAGACTTGGTTCTTCAATTGGAATTTCAAAAATAAATAATTTTGATGAGTTAGAAGCCAAATGTAATAGTGCTTTTTTATTCGATAATAAGATAGTACTTCAACCTTTTATAACTGACTTTAAAGAGTTTAATCAAGCTGCTTATTCATATGATGGAAAGATTATCACCTCAAACGTTGAAGAGGTTTTTAAGAGTGAGGAAATATTAAGTTTTGATGATAAGTATTTAACTTCTAAAACACCAAAAAGGCATGCGTTTGTTACAGATAGTGCGATTGTTGAGAAGATAACAGATATTACAAAAAAGATATACCATATTTTTGAACTTTCTGGGATTGTGCGAATTGATTACATGATGGTTTTTGATGAGGTATTAGTTAACGAAATTAATACTACTCCAGGGTCACTTGCTTATTATTTATTTGAAGATAAGATTTTAGATTTATTAGAAAAACAAATTAAAACAGCCCTATTTAATTTTCAAAATAAGAAAAATCCAATTTTTGAAAGTTCAATTTTAGAACAAAATTATTCTATTAAGAAATAATTAATATGGTATAATCTAAATTGTTAATAAATAGGAGGCGATCTTAATGTTTAATTTTAAAAATGATTATTGTTATATCGCACATGAAAATATTTTAAATGCGATGTTTAATTTAAAAGATGAAGCGCATGAAGTTTATGGTTTAGATAAACACAGTGCTAATGCGAAAGAGTTAATAAAAAAATATATTAATGATGTGGATGTTGATATTCACTTTTTAGTTGGTGGGACAATTACAAATAAAACAGTGATTTCACATATCTTAAGACCATATGAAGCAGTTATCTCAGCTACTACAGGACATATTAATGTCCATGAAACTGGTGCGATTGAAGCGAGTGGTCATAAGGTAGTAACTATTAATTCTTATGATGGTAAAGTTAAGGCTGATGATATTTTAAAATGTCTTAAAACACATACTGATGAACATATGGTTTTACCTAAGTTACTTTATATTTCGGAGTCTACTGAGACAGGTAGTGTTTATAGTAGGGAAGAATTAAAAGAGTTATATACTTGTTGTAAAGAAAATGGGTTATATCTTTTGGTTGATGGTGCACGTTTAGGAGCGGCACTAGCTACAAATTTAATTACGATTGATGATCTTGCTCATTACACAGATGCCTTCTATATTGGTGGGACTAAAAATGGTGCTTTATTAGGTGAGGCAATTGTAGTTGTTAATGATAATTTAAAAGAAAACTTCCGTTTTTCAATTAAGCAAAATGGTGGAATGTATTCTAAAGGATTTGTTGCTGGTATTCAATTTGAAGCATTATTTACAAATGATTTATTTTTAAAGTTATCTATTAATGCTAATGAATCTGCAAAACTTCTATATAATGAATTGATTAAAAGAGGTATTAAATTCCAAAGTGAGTGTATTACTAATCAAATTTTCCCAATTGTATCTAATGAGATGTATGATAAATTAAAAGAAATTGCTTATTTTGAATTATGGGAAGATTTAATTGATTCTAAAGTTATAAGATTTGTTTGTAATTTTAAAACAACTACAACTGATGTGTTAAACTTTGTTTCAGAAATTGATTTGTTATTAAAATAAAAAATTCTATTAAAAGTTAAAGTATGGTAAAATACTTTTGAGGCGAGAATATGAAGGAAAAATTTGTTTCAATAATTTTTAAATCAACTCCAAAAGATTCTGTTATAAATATGCTGAACGATTTTTTAAAAGGGCTATTAGGTAATTATATTAATCCAATTTATAAAGACTCAGTTTTAACAGTATTTTTTGATGCGGAATTAGAAATAGATTTTAAAGAGATTATTCAAGGTCTAAATGAAGATTTCTATTTGACAGCTATCCTTTTTGAAAGTGGAATACTTTATAGTGGTACTAATAAAAATGAGTACTTATCATATATCGTCGAAAACAAAAACAAATTACTTGAAACAAATAAGTTATATATTACAGAAGCTGATTTAATTAAATTTAAAATTATTTCCAATATAGTTATTAAAAACATTTTGAAAGAATATTACGAAGATTATCAAATGAAAAATGTTATTAAAACTTATCTTGATTGTAATATGAATATCTCACAAGCGGCAAGTAAGCTTTATATGCATCGTAATACTGTTATGAATAAGATTGATAAATTTATTTTAAATACAGGTTATGATATTAAGAAATTTAAAAATGCGTTTATTATTTATCATATAATTTAAAAATTGTGCATCATGCACATTTTTTTTATGCTTTAAATGGCTATAATATAATTATAGATTACAAAAATCGGAGGAAAATTATGGCAACATTAAGTTTAAGAAACGTTGATAAAATTTATGATAACAACGTTCAAGCAGTTTTTGGATTCACATTAGATATCCAAGATAAAGAATTCATCGTATTCGTAGGACCATCTGGTTGTGGTAAATCTACTACATTACGTATGATCGCAGGTTTAGAAGATATTTCTGCAGGTGAATTATACATCGACGACCAATTAATGAACGATGTAGCACCAAAAGATCGTAATATCGCGATGGTATTCCAATCATATGCATTATATCCACATATGACAGTTTATGAAAACATGGCATTCAGTTTAAGATTAAGAAAAGTTCCAAAAGACATCATTGACCAAAAAGTTAAAGATGCAGCTGAAAAATTAGGTTTAACTCCTTATTTACAACGTAAACCTAAAGCATTATCAGGTGGTCAACGTCAACGTGTAGCTTTAGGTAGAGCTATCGTTCGTGATGCTAAAGTATTCTTAATGGATGAACCATTATCAAACTTAGACGCTAAATTACGTGTACAAATGAGATCAGAATTAATTCGTTTACACAACTCTTTAGCAACAACTACTATTTATGTAACACATGACCAAATCGAAGCTATGACAATGGCAAGCAGAATCGTAGTTATGAAAGATGGTTATATCCAACAAGTTGGTGCACCAAAAGAAATTTATGACAATCCAATCAATGTATTCGTAGCTGGATTCATTGGTACTCCATCAATGAACTTTGTTCATGGTATGGTTTCTGAAGATGGTGTATTCACTACTCCTGATGGACATAAATTATTTGTACCTCAAGCTAAATTAGAAGCTGTTAAGAAAGATGGTTTAATTGGAAAAGATATCATCTTTGGTATTAGACCAGAAGATATTTATGATGATGAAGATCATATTCAAGCAAGCAAAAACGTTGTTAATATCACTGTTGATGTAGCAGAATTATTAGGTGCTACAACTAACATTCATTTCGATATGAACAATTCTCACGTATGTGCTGCAGTAGCTGCAAGAGCTGATATCCACATTGGTGATACATTAAAATTAGCTATCGATATGGAAAAATGTCACTTCTTCGATCCTGAAACACAATTATGTGTAACAGTACCTTTCTATGTACGTCCTGTAAAAAGTGAAGAATAATTAAAACTAGACCATCTTGTGATGGTCTTTTTTTTACTAAAAAATG
>JBGVOE010000016.1:0-30373 GCA_045126355.1 Anaeroplasmataceae bacterium
CCTTTAAAGATATCGTAGTCAAAAAAATCAGGATTATTAAGAAAATTTATATTAAATAAAACTCCAGCTAATCCACATATCGTTCCACCAATAAATGTAAACTCTGCTAGATACTTATAAATATTTGAATCTTTCTTTTTCATAAATGCTACTATAAGTAATAACCACATAATTAGGTTACATGGATAAATCGGAATTAGCATATTATCTTCTAAGATTGCTTCACCTGTATTAAAGAAGTCTACATATAAACTACTAAAGTGAATTATAACAACCGCTATTGATACAAATTTAAGAACTAAATCTTGTGTGCGTTCCTTTCTTATCACCTTTTTGCACAATATCAATAACAATGTCACAATTAATAAAGTTATTAAATTGTAAAGTAATAATAAATAAATTGGTTTCACGCTAGCATTCTACCCTTTTATGTATTTATAAATCAATTTTTCTCAACAACTATTGATATGTAACGGCTTTTATATTTTTTTAAATATAAAAAAACGAGTTAGTTACCTTTTTTAACCAACTCGTTAACTTTATTATTCAAATATATTTTTAAGTTTATTTAAGTGACTGTTATGAGTTTTATCCCATGTTAGTGGAGTAATTGAAATATAATTAGCCATATGAGCGGCATAATCAATGCTTAAATCCATTTGATTATAATCTAAATTATATTTAGCAGGTTTAAAGCCATCGTTATATTCAATCATAGTTAAATCATCAACAAAATAACCAACACGTGTAAGTTTAAACCCTTTAATATCATTTACTTCCCTTGGTAGATTAACATTTAAACAGTACATCTCATCACCAAAGGAGTCTCCGATTTCAAAACACTTTTCTAAAACAGAATCTAGTAAGAATTCAAAATCAGCAATTCTTCCTCTAGGCGCACTTATGGCTATACTACTTATACCATGTAAATTCGCATCACAAGCCGCACCAATTGTACCTGAATAAAGTGTATCAATACCAATGTTAAAACCATTGTTTATACCACTAATCACTAAATCAAAATCCTCTAGTCCAGTAGCAAGTCTAACACAGTCAGCTGGTTTTCCATAAACTTTATAGCATTTATAATCATAGTCAAAAACTTCCTCACGATTAATCGCTTGAAAACATGTGATTGCTTGTGATTGAGCAGATTGACCTGTAGCTGGTGCATAGACAACTATATCACCATATTTAAGTAAGTGTTTTGCTAAAATTTGGATTCCAATAGCATCATAACCATCGTCATTTACTACTAATATTTTTTTCTTATTCATTTTTTATACCAGCAACAATTTTCGCACAACGAGGGCATAATTCGTCTTCATTGATGTGTGGAACAATCATCCAACAACGACTACATAAAGCACCTTCTGCAGCATTAACAACTACCTTAAATTCATCGCCATCAACAAATTCAATTTGAGATACAATTAAGATTTGAGCAGCAGATTCAAATAAAGGAGCAAATACTTCTTTAGCTTTACTATCTAAAGTAATTGTTAATTTAGCATTAAAGCTCTTACCAATAACTTTAGCACTTCTTGCTTCTTCTAATGCTTTTAAAACTACATCACGATATTTCATGAATTCATCAAAGTTATTAACTAATTCGCTATCAGCATATTCAACATACTCAGGCATATTAGTTAAATATACATCTTTTGCTTCTTTATATGCAAGTGCATCATATGCTTCACTCATTGTATGAGGTAAGATTGGTGTTAATAATTTAATTAAAGCATTTAAGATTTGATAGAATACAGTTTGAACACTTAAACGTTTATTTGATTTAGGATATTCAATGTATAAAATATCCTTAGTGAAGTCTAAGTAGAATGATGATAATGTGTTAGATACATAACTTAATACATTACGATATACTTCACCAAAATCAAATGAATCATAATTTTCTTTAATTTGTTTAATGAAATCATTTAATTTAATTAACATATATTTATCAACATCTTCTAATTTTTCATAAGGTAATGAATCACTTGGATTAAAATCACTAACGTTTGTTAATAAGAATTTTAATGTATTACGGATTTTACGATAAGATTCAGAAACTTGTTTTAAGATATCTTTTGATAAAGGCATGTCAGCACGATACTCGATACTAGCTACCCATAAACGTAAGATATCCGCACCACTTTCATTACATACTTTAATAGGATCTACAGTATTTCCTAATGATTTACTCATTTTTCTTCCCATACCATCTAATGTGAAACCATGAGATACTACAGTTTTATATGGTGCAACACCACGAGTGGCAACACCAGTGATAAGTGAAGAGTTGAACCAACCACGATATTGGTCAGAACCTTCTAAGTATAAATCAGCAGGATATGATAATCCTCTACGTTCTAACAACATATAACTTGAACCTGAATCAAACCAAACGTCCATGATATCTGTTTCTTTTCTAAAAATTCCATTTGGACTACCTGGATGAGTAAATCCAGCTGGTAATAAATCTTTAGCGTCTAATTTAAACCAAATATTTGATCCATGTTCTTTGAATAATTCTGCAACATGAGCTAATACTTCTTGATCTAAGATTTCAGTATCATCTTCAGCATAAAATACTGGAATTGGAACACCCCAAGCTCTTTGACGAGAAATACACCAATCATGGCGGTCTTTAATCATATTTGAAATACGAATTTCACCCCATTTAGGATTCCATTCTACATCACTAATAGCTTTTAATAATTCATCTTTAATAGGGTCAATTGAAGCAAACCATTGTGGAGTAGCTCTAAAGATAACTGGTTTTTTAGTTCTCCAGTCATGTGGATAGCTATGTGTAATTTTAATTTGTTTTAATAAATTACCACATTCTTCCATATCTTTAATTACTTCTTCATTACATACAGCATAAAACATTCCTTCATAACGACCACTTGAAGCCATCATATATCCTTTTGAATCAACAGGACATAATACTTCTAGTCCATAAGCTTTACCAACTAAGAAGTCATCTTCCCCATGACCTGGAGCAATATGAACTAATCCAGAACCATCTGAAGTAGATACATAATCACCTAAAATACATGGGCTTACGCGATTATAAAGTGGATGAGTATATTTAATTCCTTCTAAATCGCGACCTTTATAATAAGATAAGATAGTAACTTCACCTAAATCTAAAAGGTTAGTTAATTTTTCAGTTAATTCAGCACCAAATACTAATTTACCTTTACTAGTTTCAGCTAAAACATAATCGATATCAGGACCAGCACATACAGCAAGGTTAGCTGGAAGTGTCCATGGTGTTGTTGTCCAAACAACAAACTTAGCACCACTAAATTCATTATCAGCTAAAATAGGTAATGTGAAATAAATTGAGATATCTTCTTTATCATGATATTCAATTTCAGCTTCAGCTAACGCACTTTCACTTGATGGAGACCAATAAACAGGTTTTAATCCTTTATAAATTAAACCTTTTTCTGCCATTTTAGCAAATACTTTAATTTGGTCTGCTTCAAAATCGTGTTGTAATGTGATATATGGAGCCTCATAATCAGCTAAAACACCTAAACGACGGAATCCAACCATTTGTCTAGCTACTTGTTTATATGCATATTCTTCACATAATTCTCTAAATTCAGCTGTTGATTTTTCTTTACGATTTACACCGGCTTTTTGTAATGCATTTTCAATAGGTAAACCATGTGTATCCCAACCAGGAATATATACTGATTTAAATCCATTCATATTTTTATAACGAACAACGAAGTCTTTTAAAATTTTATTTAAGGCATGACCTAAATGAATGTCACCATTTGCGTATGGTGGACCATCATGAAGTGTATATAAAGGTAATCCTTCATTTAATCTAATTCTTTCGTTGTATAAATCTAATTCTTCCCATTTCTTTTGAAATAATGGTTCTTTATTATTTAAATTACCACGCATTTCAAATGTTGTATTACCCATAAATAGGGTTTCTTTGTAATCTTTCATTTTTATTTTCCTCCTTTAAAAATAAAAAAAATTCATCCTTAAAACGCTAAGGACGAATCTATTCGCGGTACCACCTTAGTTCTAGAAAAACTTCTAGCACTCAATTATCTGTAACGTAGATAGTACGGGTAGTTCTACTATTATTTCTTCTACCTATCAAAAAGCTGATTTTAACTAAGTATTCTTCCTAGACTCGCACCAACCTCTAGTTCGCTTAAAGTTAACTTAATTAACATGTTCTTTTTATCGATATATTTTAATTTTCATAACAATACGACCACTTCTTGAAGTGCCAGTATCATCAATAATTTTAATTCGGCCTTTATGAGCCACGCTTATTATATCACAAGGGTTTAAGTTTTGAAAAGCCTTAAGTGTAATTTTTTGATTAACTTTTACCATTTCGCGTTTAATAATGTCTAAACTCTCTTCTCTACTTAGTTTAAAAGCCATCGCAATCACTGCATCAAGTCTAATACTTGATAGAAAAATTGTTTTTTCAATACCAGTATCAGCTAACTCAACTTTATCAAAGTATTCAGTTACTATAACTTCTTGATGATGAATTTCTGTTAAATTCAGGATTAAAAATTCTACCAGATTACTACTTACGGCAACATAAGCACAACTATCTTCAATTTTAATATCACCAATACGATCGCGTTTTATTCCTAAATGGATTAATGTACCTAAAATATTTCGATGAGATAAAGTTAAATATTTAGGGTTAAAACTAATCTTAATAATACTAATTTCATTACTTATATCCTTATTATATATAGATATAATCGCTTTTTTATATTCAGCACCAATAATTCCACCATCAAACCTAACATTTAAAGATGGATATTTTTTTGCTTCTAGTTTAATAATTTCTTGTTCTTCAAGCGTCAAAAAATTCGATACAAAAGGTCTTTCTCTTTCATATACTTCATTTAAAATACTTGAGGCAATATTGTAAAAATAATTATCCATTAGCTATTAATAAATTTAATCCATTCATCAAGTGAACCATCTAAGAATTCTTCAGCTAATGCAAACATATAAATTTTTTCATCAATTTTAATTGTTTTACCATGTAATGCATAAACTGCGCCAGCAATAAAAGCTAAAACTTTATTTGCAGTAGGAACATCTACTCTTTCAAAATTTAAAACTAAAGGTTCGTGTTTAACTAACTTATCAATTAAAAATAAAGTTCTTTGGTCATCACCAGTAATTTCATCAAAAAAGATGCGTTCACTAGCCTTAGTAACTTCTTCTTCGTTCATTTGATTTTGGGCTGTTTCATATTCATTTTCAAGTGGTTTCTTTCTAAAAAGTGCCATATAAATCACCTCATTTACGAGAATAATATTCTCCCTAATCTAACAAATGTTGCGCCACAAGTAATGGCGATATGATAATCATCACTCATCCCCATAGAAAGATGAGTGATGTTACTATATCCAAACTTATTTAATTCTTCTTTTAAATTCTTTAATTTAGTAAAGACTTCCATCTTTTCTAAATCAGTCATATCAGCTTCTGTCATAGTCATAAGTCCTATAACATTAACATTCTTAAATTCTTTCATCATAGCTAAAGATGAAATTATATTATCTGGATTAATACCTGTTTTAGATAGGCTTTCTGTTAAATTAACTTCCAAAAAACAGTTAAGTGGGGCTTCTCGATATTTATCAATAACGCTAGCTAACTTAACACTATTTAAAGAATGAAGATAGGAAATCTTATTAATCATCTTCTTAACTTTATTAGTTTGCAGTGTGCCAATAAAATGCCATACAATTTCATTATTTGAAGCTAATTTACCGTATTTTTCTAAGAAACTATCAACTCTATTTTCTCCAAAGTTATTAATTCCATTAGCTAATAATTCTTCCATTACGAAAGTATCTACATATTTAGTTGCGGCTACAATAGTAGCATCACCACAACTAGCAATTATTTCTTTAAGATTAGACATTGCCTTCAACTACGTCTTTACTTAAAAGGTTAAGGATTTGAGCTTGTTCACCATTACGTAATGTAACAATTGTTGTTTCTGTATATGGTGCAAGGTCTTTTAATCTACTTGATGGACAAGCAAGTAAAATTTGAATTGGCATTGAATTAATGAATTGCATCATACTCTTCATACGACGACCGTCCATCTTATCGAATACCTCGTCGAATAAGATTAATCCAATTGAATCATTATTAGATTTGTTATTTCTAGTATAAATACGTACAAATGAAGCAATAATTGCTACATAGAAAGGTACTTGTGTTTCTCCTCCCGATTTTTCCTTAAATACTTGAGAGTATAAAGTTTCAGTATCAGTTACTCTATTATAAATCTTAATATCATAATCCATGTATGTACGATAATCTGTGAAACGACTTAATGCACCATTACTATTTAATTCATCTTGAGCTAAAGATGAGAATAATTCTTCTAATTGTTCATTATATTTCATTTCAAAGTCTAACGCTAATAAACCAGACTCACTTGATGAGAAGTCGCTTGTAACCATATCGTAGAAGATTGAGAATTCTTTACTCTTAGGGAATACGAATTCATAAGAGTCTTCACCGAAACGAATTGAAGATAATGTTTCATTGATTTTCTTGATTTCATCTTCGGCACTCATGATGTAGTTACGTAATTTAGATAAGAAGTCTTCACGGAATAATAATTCGGCATCTTCTCTTGCACTACGTACTTTTTGTTCATAAGTAATGATTTCAGATTTTTCTAATTTATTTAATTCTTTTAAGAATGCTCCCATTTCACTAACACCTACACCATAGATAGTGTTGTATTTAGTGTTATATTGATATTGAAGATGAGCAAGTCTGTTTCCTAAGTTACGCATGTTATCTTCTTGAACAGCAACTAAGCGAGCATAATCTTGTTGATGACGTTTAACATCTTTACTCTTAGCTAATGCTTCATCAATAGCTTTAGAAGCTTCTCTTTCAATACTTAAGTTAGCTAACTTAATTTCTGTTAAATCAGCATCAATAGCTGCTAGGCGATCATTTAATTGACTAATTGTAGTATCAATTTGTTCAATTTGAGCTTTATAAGTACCACCTAATTCTAATAATTTAGACTTAGATTCATTATAACGTTTAATTGTAGCTAATACTTTATCATAATCTTGTTGTAATTCATTGCTAGTTAAACGATCTGAGCGTTTCTTTTGTTCTAATAAATCACTTAAGATATCTTTTTGTTCTCTTACTCTAGCAGAAATATTAATATCTTTAATAATTCCTTTTAAGTCAAAACTATTATAAGCGTTAATTAATTCAACTAAGTGTTCAATTTCTTTATTAACAGCAATATATTCATTTTTCTTATTAAGAGCATGTTGAGTATATTGTTGTAATTGTTTTTCAGTAGCATCTTTACCGATGAATGGTTTTTCTACACCATTATAGTTTAATGCACTTACAACATAACCTTGATATAACATACCTTCATTTGTAATAGCGGCTGAATAGTTTTCTAATTCAGTAACATCATCACACATAATAACATTACCAACAAGGTAGTTGATATATCGTTTTGCATCTACGTTTTCACTTGTAATAATTGTTGCAAGTGAGCGTGGTTGACAAGATGTATATGATGAAATTTTCTTAGTATTAACTAAACCTACGCCATGGATATTACGATGTGATTTAACACGGTTATAAATTTGAAGTGCTGCATCGTAATAACGTGGTTCAATAATTAAATTGAAACGACGACGATTTAAGTAAACTTCAATTGTATCAGCCCAACGTGGGTCAGTAATTTCTAATAATTCAGCTAAGATATATACACTTACATCATAACCATACATTTGTTTTAATCCTGCTTCAAGTTCAGCTTTTAAAGCCATAACCATTGGATTATAACGTAATGTTCTATTTTCTAAACCACGAAGAGTTTGACTGATTTCATTAATTTCTTTTAATAATTCTTGTTTTTCACGTTCAAAACCATTTTTACTAGCTACTAATTTATCATATTCAGTAGTTAATTGACTATCAATATCAATTAATGTTAATTTTGTTTGGTCAACTAAATCAGTATGAACGTTATTTAAAGATACATTTGCTAAACGTTTTAAAGCTTCGCTATCGAATAACTTACGAACACTTCTAACAGCGTCTTTAACATAGCTAGCTCTTGCTAAATATTCTTTTTCAAGTAATGATAATTCATCAATTGTAGTACGTGTTTTAATAATTTGTTTATCGATATATTCATTTTGAACGAATTCTTCATTAGTAGATAAAAGTCTGTATAATTCTCTACTTCTTTCATCTAAAGCTTCAATTTCAGATTCAATACGTTTAATTTCTAAAGCCTTTGCTTCTTTTTGTTCATTAACTTGAACTTTCTTAACTTTTAATTCATCAACTTCAAGTTTAATAGCTTTTTCTTCAAATAATTGAAGGATATAAGAATAGAAATTTTTTGCATCTTCATTTGATTTGATATCTTTATAAATTCCTTCAATTTCATGAAGGTCAGTAATTTTTTGTTTAATTACTTTTAATGTGTTTTCTAATTCTTTATATGAACGAATTGAGTCACGAATGTTTTCAACGTCAATTTGTTTTTCTTCTAGTAAGTGATCATAGATAAATTCTTTAACGTCAGCGATTGGTTTGAACGCTAAAGCCTTATGAATTAATCTAAAGAAGTCATCATTTAAGTTACCAAAAGTAATTCTAAATGCTCTTTTTGCTTCTTTTTTAGTTAAGAATACTTCCATTTGTTGGTTGTGTTTTTTAAAGTCTGTTGTAGATAAAATAATTCCATCATCTGAAACAAAGAAACTATCAGATAGTCTTTCAAATGTTTGATAGAATAAATATTTAGCAGGTAATAAATCACCAAATGCATCAATTACTGTACCAACTGTAAAATATGTATCTCTTACAGTATCATAGAATTCTAATGCAACATGACCTGTAATATCACCTTCACGTAAATATTCACGGTCTGTTCTACTAACTTTACATTTTACATAACCTTTTAAATCACGTTTACCATTTTCATTAGCTGCAACGTTAAATTGAGTATCCCCTGCAGTAACAACGAAAGTAATGGCGTCAAGAATTGTTGATTTACCAGTGGCATTTTGACCAGTTAATAAGATATTATTTTTTACTTCAATTGTTTCATTTGAAAAGTAGTGCCAGTTGATAAGACGAATTTTTGTTAACTTTTTCATTATTCGTTACCTCCATCAGCAGTAAGTTTCATAATAGTATTGTAAATAGCATCAATTTGTTCTGTTTTTAATGCTTCTAAAATAGTAGGGAAAACAATAATTTGTGTGTTTGAATTATTAATATCACCCATTGGTTCAATTAAATTATAACGACGGAACATACGTAACATCGCAACTAAATCAGTTTTGTTAATTTTACGTTTAATTTCTAACATATCATATTTAGCATGAAGTTCATTAATTGAAATAACAATATTTGTATTAATTGATGTTTCTTTTAACTTTTCATGATATAAAAGACGAATAATTAATAAAATTACTGATTCATCACGTTTTAATTTCATGATTGTTTGTGTATTAGTATTTTCTAATGTAATTGTTCCTAAATCACGGTTTAAGACTAATTGCATATTCATCATTTTAAAGTATTCTTCAAATAAGTCTTTATAACTTACTACAAAGTAATAAGCTTCTTTATTATCACGTTTATCACGTGCTAAATAAGTGTTTGCTAATAATTTATTGCAAATATCAGCAAAAGTATTCTTTTGTGTATTTGTAAATGTATCATAAAGTTCAAACATCTACTCTTCCTCCCTTACAATTAAAAAGTCATTAAATTTAAATTTTTCACTTTCAACTAAGTTTTCAAGTTTTGTAACAGTATATTTAACTTCATCATTTGAATTAGTATAAATCAATGAGTAAACAACCATTAAAATATCTTCTAAACCACTATCTGGTTGAATCATTTGCGAAGCTTGTAAGATATTGTTAATCATCTTATCATTAACAACTTTTAATACTTTTTCTTCTGTATAAATTGTTTCATGTTCTTTAAAGAATTCACTAGCAACACCTAAGATATCATTATGTGAATCTACTAAACGTTGAGGTTCAGGTTTAGCATATGATCCACGTGGTGTATAAAGTGATGCTTCATTAACACTCTTATAACTACATAATCTAAAGATAGGTTGTACCATATTAACAGCACTATCAACTTTACCTTTTTTATGCATAGTTGAAATATGTTTTAAAATTATATTGATCTTACCTGGAATATTATTATCATCTTTTAATAAGAATGTAATCTTACCAATTGTTGAATTGATATAAGTTTTATTCTTAGCATCGATTTCTGTAATCATTTCATCTAAAGAGTTAAAGATATCAATTATTTCAGTAATATCTCTACTAGCTCTACGATAAGAATCATCATAGTTACCATAACGAGAACGATATGCGATCGCAATTTGTTCCATAATTTGTGGGTCTGATAAGAATGAATCTAATTTATTAACAATTTCTAAACGGTATTTATTTACGTTATCACTTGTTTTAAGACGATGATATGCCTTATCAACAAGTTCAACTTTATAATCGATTAAGCTTTCCATTAAATCTTTGATTTCAGTTCGATCTACAATTGATTTAATATAATCTTTTAAGCGAGAATCAAGCTTTCTTAATTCACGAATAAATAATTTTGTATTACGATAAACTTGTTCCATTAATACACCGTATTCAATATTCATTGGATTTGTCAAAAGTGAATAAATCGTATAAATATATCCACGGTATTCTTTTTGACTAGTATCAGCATAATCATCTATTTGTGGTTCGATTTGTAATAATGCTTCAATAATCGTAATTGCATAATCTCTAAAGTTTAATACTTCCATGTAGTCGTTTGTAACATCAATATCAATCCAACCACACTCTTCCATACGGCGTAAAATGAAGTTTGCTTTATCCCTACTAGAAGGCTTGTCCGCATCTTCATCTATTTCCATATCTAATATTTCTTCCATCTCTTTATCTAAGTAATCAGTTAAAACTTCAACAACGATTTTTTTATCTATACCTAGTATTGAGCCTTCTTCATAAATTTTAAAAGCTTCCATAATACATCCAGCATAAACAGATTTGTTTTTACTACTTAAAAGCGAGAAGAAATTATCAGGTATTATTTTAAAAATTTCCATAATTATTTCTCCTTTTATTTTGTTGTTAATTACTATTTAGTAACATTAAACTTGAATAAAGTTACATCTCCGTCTTTAAATAAATATTCTTTACCTTCTTGACGAACATGTCCTAAAGCTTTAGCGTTTAATAATGAACCATCTTTAACTAAATCATCATAACTAACAACCTCAGCTCTAATAAATCCTTTTTCAAAATCTGTATGAATTACTCCAGCACATTGAGGAGCTTTCATTCCTTTTTTAAAAGTCCAAGCTCTAACTTCTTTTTCACCAGCTGTAAAGAAAGTAGCTAAACCTAATAAGTCATAAGCTTCTTTAATTAAGTTATCTAAACCTGATTCACTAATTCCTAAATCATCTAAATAACTTTTTCTTTCTTCTGGTTCAAACTCAGATAACTGAGCTTCAAGTTCTGCGCAAATGGCAATAACTTTACTTCCGTGTGATTTTGCATATTCACATAAAGTAACATAATGTGAATTAGCTTCTAAATCAAATAAGTCTTCTTCACTTACGTTTGCGATATATAACATTGGTTTTTGAGTTAAGAAACAAAAACTTTTTACCATTTTTAATTCTTCTTCACTCATTTCAAATTCAGAAACAAATCTTCCTTCGATTAAATGTTCTTTTAAACGTAGTAATAAATTGTATTCCTTCTCAGCATCATCAACTTTGCTTTTTGCTTTATGTTCTACTTTTGGAATACGTTTTTCAACAACGTCTAAGTCAGAGAAGATTAACTCTAAATTAATAATTTCAATATCTCTGATTGGATTAATTCCACCTTCAACATGGGTAATGTTTGAATTTTCAAAGCAACGTACTACTTGACAAATTGCATCAACATTACGAATGTTAGCTAAGAATTGATTTCCTAATCCTTCACCTTTACTAGCTCCTTTAACAAGTCCTGCGATATCAGTAAACTCAAAAGTTGTAGCTACTAAAGATTTAGGTTTATACATATCGTTTAAAACATCTAAACGATGATCAGGAACAACTACTACACCTACATTTGGTTCAATAGTAGCAAACGGATAATTAGCCGCTAGGGCTCCTGCTTTTGTAATTGCATTAAAAAGTGTCGATTTACCAACATTAGGTAAACCTACAATACCAGCTGTTAAACTCATTTTATATACCTCTTACTTTTTATTTATGAAAATATTATCGTATTCTTCGATTGAATCTTGAACAATTTTAATTGCTTCTTCAGGCCCTAAGATTTCTCTTACTGAAGTTGGTTTACCTTCAAGTTGTTTATATACTGTGAAGAAATGGGAAATCTCTTCAAAGATATGTAAAGGTAATTCTTTTAAGTTTGTATAACAATTGTAAGATGGGTCATTTACAGGTACTGCAATAATCTTTTCATCTACATCATCATTATCAATCATCTTAATTACACCAATAGGCTTACAACGAACTAATACTAGTGGGTCAATTGTTTCTTGACATAAAACTAAAACATCAAGAGGGTCTCTATCACCACAATAAGTTCTAGGAATAAATCCATAATTTGCAGGGTAGTGAGTTGAAGTATAAAGAATGCGGTCTAGGATAATCATACCTGTTTCTTTATCTAACTCATATTTCTTTTTACTACCTTTAGAAATTTCTATACAAACAATAAAATCGGTAGCTTTGATTCTATCATTATCAATATCATGCCATATGTTTTTCATAAAAACATCTCCTTCTATTATACTCAAAGAGTATTATAGCACAGAAAAATGCAAAAAAAAAGATTAATTCTAAAGAATTAAGGAATATTTATTAGTTTTTTTTTTTGATAAAAAAATAAAAATGGTACCATACAGATACCATTTAAAAACTATTTATTTTCTAATTCGGTTGAAATTATAACTGGAATAATAATTGGATTAGTTTTAGTTTTCTTATAAACATATTTGCTTATTTCAGATTTTAACTCATTTTTAAATTCAACCCAATTGATAAATCTTCCAGTAAACATTTTATCTTTTACTTTGTTAAAAATTTCAATCATTTTTTCTTTATCTTCATCATCATAATAGAAACCTTTAGCGACAAATTCAGGTCCACTAAGCACTTTTCTTAACTTCGCATTGATATTAGAAACAACCATTAAAACGCCACTTTCAGCCAATAATTCTCTGTCTTTGATAACAGCATTATTAACATCTCCAAGGCCTTTTCCGTCAAGTAGAATATCACCATTAGGCACTGTTTTAGAAAATCCAACATATTCACCATTAACAAAACTTATCATATTTCCTTGTTCTAAAATTATAATATTTTCATCTTTAAAATCAATACTTTTTGCAATGTTGACCATATTGTATTGATGACGATATTCACCTACAACAGGAAGTAAATATTTAGGTTTAGTTAAGTTAATCATTTGTTTAGCTTCTTCAGCTCCACTACTAGCTGATAAAATTAAATTAGTAGGGAAAATAATAACTCCATCAGTTTCTTTAAACAACATATCAAGTGTTCTAGCGGCCATTTTTTCAGTTCCAATTGCTGGTCTAGTTAAAACAACAACTGTGTCATTTTTTTCAATATGAATTAATCTATCAATCTTTTTACACATTCTTTGTAACATAAAATATGGTTCGTGACGTTCACCAGTTACTAAGACTACTAAATCTGATTGATTATTTTTATTACGATCATCGATATATCTTAGGTTAACTAATCTATCAGGATCAACTTTTAAGTATCCTGAGTTAATAGCAATATTTACAATTCTTTGAGTCTTACGACCTATAATAGCTACTTTTTTATTATGCTCAACTGCGATATCAATTAATTGTTGTATACGCCCAAGGTTAGTTGAAAATAAACTTATAACTATTCTACCTTTAGCATTTGTAAAAATTTTCTTTAATCTTTGAACAAATTCAGCAATACTACCTCTATTTATCTCATTTATAGTTGCGATACATTCAGGCATTAAAGCTAGTACTCCTTCACTTGCTACTTTACAAATTTTATCAATATTTGTTCGATATAATGATTTACCATTTTGGTCAAAGTTATAATTACCTGTATATAACACATTACCATCTGGAGTATTAATTACAATGGCCATTGATTGTGGAACAGAGTGGCTAACATTAATAAAACGAACACTAACATAACCAAAACGTAAAACAACTTTTTCACTGACTGCGATAAGTTCATAATTATTTGGATTTAAATTATGTTCTTGCATTAATTCTTTAACAACAGAAAGTGTAAATAAAGATGCATATACCGGAATCTTCATATATTTTAAGATGTGTGGTATTGCCGCAATATGGTCGTCATGGGCATGTGTTAAAAAGATACCTTTAATTCTTTTTGCATTAGTAATTAAATAAGAAATATCTGGTAAGACAATATCAACACCAAAAACATCACTTGGTGGATATTTCATTCCAGCATCAAGAATAAAAATATCATTATCTACTTCTACTACATATAAATTTTTTCCTGTTTCTTGGACTCCACCTAAAGAAACTATATTAACTGTACTCATAATAATTTGAAGTGATTTCAAAAGGGAAATCACCCCATCCTCCTTTGCATAGATTTTTCAACGAATAATAACTAGATATATTATAATATATTTTTTTATAAAAATAAATAGATAGAGCTTATATTTTTTTAATTATGGTACCGTATTTATATTCTGTATTTCTAATTAAAACCTTAACATTACCCATCTCTAAATACTTAATTCCTTCTATAGGAAAAAGAGCATGATTGTCTTTTGTTATTTCTTTTAAAGTTTCATATGATAATATTTTAATTTTTTCAGCTTTTATATTTTTCTTAGGATCTTCATAATAAAGTCCATCAACATCAGTAAAAATAACTAGATCACATTTAAAATAATAAGCAAAAAAACTAGCTGTTATATTACTTCCGCCACGAGGCAAGAGTCTAACTTCATTTTCTTTAAGACCAATAAAACCAGGAATAATAATAACATCATAATCATTTAAATATTTATTGATTTTATCATTAACATTAAAACCATCTTCATAAGTTAAATTAATATCATATATCGATAAAGAAATAGCTTTTATAAAATTTTTATTTAAGATATTTGAAACTCTAACACTACTAATTACCTCACCACAAGAAACCATTCTCGCTATCTCTAACTGGCTAGCGCTATCACACATTTTAAACAAAGTATCGGTTGAATAAGCCTCAGGATAGCGACCAATTGCTGATACAATTAATATTATTTTGTTATATTCTTTTAATCCTTCTTTAACAGTTTTTAAAAGTTTTACTTCATCTTTTAAAGATGTTCCACCATATTTAAAGACTATCATCGATTCACCATACAATCATACAATATCATTCCGCCACTTTTTGTCAAATATTGCGATAAAAGTTGATTTATAAAATATACTTTCTTACAGTTTAGCAATATAAAGATATCAATGTTGTCGATTTCATTCATCTCAATAATAATTTTTTCACCACATAAAGTTAAATCATTATTTGAAAAATTAATTATTACATCATAATTATTCCATAAAAAATCTTTTACTGATTTACTTGAAATACTTCCCTTATCATAGATATCGCAATTTAATCTCTCACTCATTAAATATGATCTATAATCATTCCCTAAAATAATTGTTTTAAAATCAGTAAAACGTGAATTTAATTTTTCTTCTAAAAATACTTTAACAACATCAATTTTAACTAAAAACTCATTCCTACAATAATTAAGATCATCATAAAAAGATATTATTTTAATTTTGTTTACATCACATATTCTAAGTAAGTATTTGTTAACTTTACCAGTATATATTTCTTCAATATTACCTTTTAATAAATTATCTATTTTTAGATTTGTATGTTTGATATATCCAAACTCATCTATACCTTCAAGTGGTAATATTATTTTTTTGATATTATTTGTAGTTGGAATTAAATCAGAATAAATACACTCATATTTCAACTTTAAAAATTCATACAAATAATAAAACCTAGTATCATTAGTCTTAACTATATATATCAACATATCACCTTCCCTACTTATCTTATGCGGCAAAGTGTTTATTGTGCCTATCATCTCCTACGTTTGATGCAGTTATTACACATAAAACATTTATTCTTACTCATTTGGCCAAAGTAATCTAACATAAAGTGATGAAGACATTTCTTTTTAGTTGCATAATCAATCACTGATTTTAACTGACTATATTTATTTTTGATCAAATTTTTCTTTAGTTCTTTACTATCACATTTTGTCTCTTTAATAAAATACTCACAAGTTTTAATATCAGCTGGATCAAAAAGTAGGATACATTCTCCATCTTCACCGTCTCTTGAACATCTTCCACTTTGTTGTGATAAATCTTCTAAAGATAATGGAAGAGAATAATTTATAACGATTCTAATATTTGGTTTATTAATACCCATGCCAAATGCATTAGTAGCTACAATAATTTTATATTTTTCTTTCATAAAATAATCTTGACACTCTTCTTTTACCTTAGAGTCTAATCCGCCGTGATATAGTCCTACTTCAAAACCTAACTTTTTAAGTTTATTGTAAACCACTTCTGCTTCTTTTTTAGTTAGAGTATAAATCAAAATAATTTTATCTTTATTTGAAAGTAGTTTTTTAATAATAAAATCCATCTTATTTTTAACAGAATAAACAGCGTAGTAAAGATTAGGTCTATCAAATCCACTTTTAAAAATATTTGTATCTTTCATATCTAATATTTCTTCAATATCAGATATAACTTTTTTGTTTGCGGTAGCTGTAAAAGCCGCGATTGTAGGACGCGGATTAAGATTATTAATTAAATTTTTTATAGACTGATAACTCGGTCTGAAATCATTACCCCAAATGCTGATACAATGAGCTTCATCAAGGACAATATATGATATATTTAATTTCTTAAAAATAGCGTAATAACGCCCATTTTCTAATCTTTCGGGAGAGATATATAATAATTTAATTTCTCCATTTTCTAACCTTTTTATAATATCATTAAGCAGAAAACCATCCATTTCACTTGTTATATATTCAGCTTTTATTTTCCTCTTTTTAAGTTCATAAACTTGGTTCTGCATCAAACTAATTAAAGGCGTTATAACTAAAGTAATCCCATCAGATAGAAGGGCTGGAATTTGAAAACATAAACTTTTCCCACCACCTGTTGCAAGTATGGCAATTGTATCATTTCCCTCTATTAAAGAATCGATAATTTCTTCTTGATTATTTCTGTAACTATCATAGTCAAAATAATGTTTTAATGCTTCATATTTATTCATTTTTATCACCGTTATTATAGTTACAAAAAAATAAAAAAATACTAAAAAAAAAGATGCGGAAACCGCATCTAATTATAAAACACTATTTAAAAAATCAAGTACAAAAGCAACGCTTAAATTTCTAACATTATTTCTTCCAATATCTCCAAAATACTTTGTTACTGAGTAACTCATGCCATTAATATAAAAACCAAAACATACCATTCCAATTGGTTTATTTTCAGTTGCCCCAGTTGGTCCTGCAATACCAGAAATACCTACTCCAACCTGTGCTTTAGATTTCACACTAACACCATATGCCATCTTTAACGCGACTTCTTCACTTACTACTCCAAATGAATTTATTAAAGTCTCACTAACTCCTAAAAGTTCTCTCTTACTCTCGTTTGAATATGTTACAAACGACATATCAAACACTTTTGAAGCATTAGCTACATCAACAATCTTAGCCGCTAAAAGACCGCCTGTACAGCTTTCTGCGGTAGCAATTTTATAATTTTTTTCAATTAATTTATTTACTAATAATTCATTTGCTTCCATAATAAAAATCCCGATTCCTTTCATGGCGTACCGAATAGGAATCAAACCTATATCATAGTCTCCGGAGGACTACGTTTTATTCATTAAACTATCGGTACATATTAAATAGAGGCCTTTAAAAGACCTCTTTATTTTAATTATTTTTATTCTACTGAAATAATGAAACTATATACTTTTTGTCCACCTGAAATAGCGCCTACTTCTAAGAATGGATAAGTATCTTCTAAATAAGAAATTATATCATTTAATTCTTCTTCAGTAACATCTACACCATATAAAATAGTAACTACTTCTTTTTCATCTAAATCACTAATATTATCAAATAAATCTTTTATAGAATCTAATTTAGTTTTACTTACAGTAGTCATTTTATGATCCATAAATCCTAAATAGTCATTCTTTTTAATATTAAATTGATCAATTTGACTATCTCTAACTGCGTATGTAACTTCTAATGATGTTACATTTTCAACTGCAGAATTAATTACCTCAATCATAGTATCGATATCATCTTCACCAATTAAAGATAATGCTGAATAACATTGAGCAATTGTTTTAGTTTCGATAACAATAACATTTGCTTTATCATAGTTAGCCGCTGCTTGTTTAGCTGCCATTATAATATTAGAGTTATTAGGGAATACAATAATATTATTAGTGTTTAATTTTTCAAATGCTAATAAGAAATCATCTGTACTAGGGTTCATAGTTTGTCCACCTGAAACAATATAGTCTACACCCATTTCTTTAAATAAATCACTAATGCCATTACCACTTGAAACAGCTACAATAGTTGTTTCTTTAAATTCGATATCTTCTTCTAAATCATCTTCATTTAAAGTTGTTTCAGAATGTTGAACACTCATATTTTCCATTTTAAATGTTACATATTCACCAAATTGTTGACAATATGTAATAACTTTACCTGGTGTAAATGTATGAACGTGAACTTTAACGATATCTTCATCAATAAATGCTACAATACTATTTCCTACTTCTTCTAAGAAATCAGTAATAGTATTAAGTTTAAAATTCTTAATATCTACTTTACTATTTTGTAATTGTAAGATAAATTCTGTGCAATATCCAAATTCTAATTCACTATCAGCGTTAAAACCATTTGGATTAACTGTTGGAGTAGTTGTTACAGTTTCAACAATTTCTAACATTTCTCCACCAATAGCTAATGCCATACCAATAATAATTTGAATAAACCCTGCAGCTCCACTATCAACAACACCTGCTTTTTTAAGTACTGGTAATAGATCAGGAGTTCTAGCTAGTGATAAATTAGCTTCAGTTAAATATACTTTGAAATAATCTTCAAAGGTTTCACATACACTCTCATAAGCAGTTTGACTAGCTTCACGCATTACTGTTAAGATAGTTCCTTCTGTTGGATTATTTACTACTTTATAAGCTTGGTTTACACCATGAACCATTGCAAGAGCAAATTCTTTTGGTGTAACTGTAGAATATTCTTCTAATCCAATAGATAATCCTTTAAAGAATTGAGATAAAATAACACCTGAATTACCACGAGCTGAAAATACCATTCCACGTGCTAATTCTTTCGCGATTTGGCCAATAGACTCTTCATGAGAATTACGGATTGCATTAGCTCCTCCATCCATAGTCATTTTCATATTTGTACCTGTATCACCATCTGGAACTGGGAATACATTTAATTCATTAATTCTATCAACATCATTAACAAGTGATTGATGTCCATTTATAAATAAACTTTTAAAAGTTTGTCCGTTCATATTTAATGTTTGCATAAAATAAATCTCCAATTAATATTTTTTTAATTATATTAATATAATTAGCATTTTTTCTAATAAATCAATATAAAATGATTTTATTGTACTTGACTATAACATTTTACCATATATAATTAAAATTGTAACTACAAATAAGCGACAAATGTCGCATAAAATACTAATGTTGATAAAAAAACTATAAATTTAGAGGTTATTTTGAATGGAAAACGAAAAAAAAGAAGATTTAAGAGTAGTTAGAACAAAAAGAAATATTAAAAAAGCTTTCATTGAATTAGCAAAAAATGAAACTTATCAGAAAATTTGTGTTAAGGATTTATGCGATATAGCAATGATAAATCGTAACACATTCTACCTTCATTATCAAAATAAAGACGATTTAGTAAGAGAAATGGTAGATGAAACTATTAGTAAATATAAGGTATATTTTATGCCTCTTGTCGCTCAATTTTTTGTCGATATACAGAAAAAAGACGTTAATAGTTTCGCAGAAAACATCGAATTATTACTTAAGATTTTATACGAAGATATTGAGTTATTTCGTATTATTTTAACAGATGATTATCTTACAGGTTATTTTAGAAGTGTTGAAGGTATTTATGAAAAAAATATCATGAGTTTCTTAAACATTAGAACAAACAAATCAAAACTAATCTTTAGATATATGATGAGTGGATGTGCTGGAATTTTAACTGACTGGATGATTAGACATACACTACCTATTGATGAAACAGCAAAAATAATCGCAAAATTAGCTTTAGAAAATATCTATTACTTTACTGAAGAAAATCATATATATTAAAGTAAAATCCCATCATAAAATTGATGGGATTATTTTTCTATTCGAATGAATATTTAATATAGTGAGAATAAGCTTCTCCTGGTTTTAAGATTGCTTTTTCTACGCCTTCCATATTAATTCCGTTTGGAATGAATTGTGGTTCTAAGCAGAATGCATGATATTTAATGTTAGTAATTTTATCTTCATTAAATGGATATGAATCTGGGTAACATCCTGAATAGAATACTACGCTTGGATATGATGAAGTAATTGTTAGGCCAATTCCACTTTCATTATCTTTTACAATAGCTAATAATGGATTAGATTCATCTTCTTTAATAAAGCAGTGATCATATCCTAAAGCTTTGTGATTTTGTAATGAAGGATCTTCAATATATTTTCCGATTGGATGATTATCTCTAAAGTCCATAACTTCATTTACAGGATCAATAGTAATTGTAATTAATTCATTATTTAATCTTGTATATTTATCGCATTGGAAATAAAGATTATGATTTAAAACTGTATTTTTGCAATTTCCAGAAAGGTTGAAATATGTATGGTTAGTCATATTAACAACTGTTTCTTCAGTAGTTTTTGCACCTAAAATAGTTGTAATTTCATTAATATCATTCATAATGTGATATTTAATTTCATAACTAACTTCACCTGGTAACATATGAGCATCTTCAACATATGTAAAGATAACTTCTGTATAAGTATCAAATTCATTTACTTTAGTTTGACATACTTGGCTAGATAATCCTTTAAATCCACCATGTAATGAGTTAACATCACACCAGTTAATATCTAAGTTATATTCTTTACCACCAATAGTACATACACCCTTATCAATTCTACCAGAAAATCTACCGATTGTTTTACCATGGTAAGAGTTTTTATAATTTTCCATATAAGATGGTTTTAGGACAATAGATACAGCTTCACCATTTTTATTTGGAAGAATAATATCATAAATACTCGCTCCAACTGGTGATAATTCAACAATCATACCTTTATTATTTGTTAATACTACGTGTTCGTAACCTTCACGATTAATAAATTCTAATTTCATCATTTTTACCTCTATTTTATTATTTTTTTAATTCTTCTAAGTGTTTTAAAACTTCTTGATATGTTGCTTCATATTTAACAAGTTTAGCTTTCTCAGCTTCGATTTTTTCTGGATTAGCTTTACTTAAGAAGTTTGGATTACTTAACATTTTATTACTACGTTCTAATTCGCCTTTAAGTTTATTTAATTCAACTTCTAAACGACGAATTTCTGCTTCTTTATCAATTAATTCTTTTGCAGGAATAAAGATTTTTACATCTGGTAAAATCTTAGATACTGTATCTTCTTTACCTACTTCTTCACTAATTACTAATTTTTTAGCATTAGTAAATTTAACAATATATGGTTCAATTGAAGCGATTTGGCTAATCACATGAACACTAGCCTCTAAGTTTAATGTAATTGGTTTACTCATTGGATGATTTAAATCAGTTCTAATAGTTCTTACACTACTAATAATGTCACATCCTAAATCCATAATCTTTAATTCTTCTTCAAAGTTATAAGCCTCATTTACTGTTGGCCAGCTAGCGATACAAATACTTGCTTCTTTCTTTGTTGGAAGTGATTGATAAATTTCTTCAGTTACAAATGGCATAAATGGATGAACTAATTTAATTACAGCTTCAAGAACATAAGCTAAAACATTCATAGTTGATTCATAGTATTCATTTTTAGCTTGTAAATCAACTTTTGTTAATTCAACATACCAACTTGCAAAATCATTCCAAATAAAGTTATATAAGCTTCTAGCTACTTCACCAAATTCAAATTTTTCATAGTTAGTATCAACATCAATAATTAAGTTATTTAATTTAGTTAAAATCCATTTAGAAGGAATACTTAATTCTTCTACATTAATTTCACCTAATTTATCTTCTTCTAAATTCATTAATACATAGCGGCTAACGTTCCAAATTTTATTGATATAGTTCCAGCTAGCTAAAATCTTTTCCTCATCAAAACGTAAGTCCATACCTGGTGCACTATTAGTAGTTAAGAAGTAACGCATAGCGTCAGTACCATATTTATCTTTTAAATCCATTGGGTCAACACCATTACCTAAAGACTTACTCATCTTTCTACCTAAAGAGTCACGAATTAAACCATGAATTAAACAGTTTTTAAATGGAGATTCGCCAGTAAATTCAATTGATTGGAAAATCATTCTTGCTACCCAGAAGAAGATAATATCATAACCTGTTACTAATGTATCTGTTGGGAAATAACGTTTGAAATCTTCTGTTACTTCTGGCCAACCTAATGTTGAGAATGGCCATAATTGACTTGAGAACCAAGTATCTAATACGTCCTCATCTTGAACCCATCCATCACCTGGACATTCAACTTGAACTAATACTTCTTCGCCTTTATACCATGCTGGAATTCTGTGACCCCACCATAATTGACGGCTAATACACCAGTCATTACAATCTTCCATCCAACGTTTCCATGTTTCTAAATAACGTTCTGGAACAAAGTTAACAGTTGATAAGTCTAGGGCTTGTTTAGATAAATGATCCATCTTAACAAACCATTGTTTGCTTAAACGAGGTTCAACAATAACACCTGTTCTTTCAGAATGACCTACTTGATGTTTAATAGGTTCGATATGGTCTAATAAACCTAATTCACGTAAATCAGCTACTAATTGTTTACGACATGCAAAACGATCTAAGCCTTGATATTTACCAGCCATTTCATTCATAATTCCACTATCATCCATACAAAGTGGCATAGCTAAATTATGTCTACGACCTACTTCAAAGTCGTTAGGGTCATGTGCAGGAGTTACTTTAACAACACCTGTACCAAAATCCATTTCTACATAACTATCAGCAATTACAGGAATTTTAATATCAGTTCCTGCAATATAAACTTCTCTTCCGATAAATTGTTGATATCTTTCATCGTCTGGGTGAACCATTACTGCTTGGTCCGCAAACATTGTTTCAGGACGAGTAGTAGCTACCATCATAGAACCTTCACCATCTACAAATGGATAATGGAAATAATAGAATGCACCATCAATTTCCTTACGTTCTACTTCAATATTTGATAAAGCAGTTTTTGCTTCACAGTCCCAGTTAATGATACGGTCACCACGATATAATAAACCTTTATTGTATAGATCAATAAATACTTTATTAACAGCTTGGTTTAATCCTTCATCAAGCGTAAATCTTTCTCTAGTATAATCAAGTGATAACCCTAAAGCAGCCCATTGAGAATGAATAATTTCTTTATATTCAGCTACCCAATCCCAGCTTACTTTTAAGAATTCTTCACGTCCGATATCATAACGTGAAATTCCTTGGCTTTTTAATTTAGCATCGATTTTTGCTTGTGTTGCAATACCAGCATGGTCACAACCAGGTAAGTATAACATATCATATCCTTGCATTCTTTTTCTACGTGCAATAATATCTTGTAATGTTGTATCCCAAGCATGACCTAAATGTAATTTACCAGTTACATTTGGTGGTGGAATTACAATTGTATATGGTCTTTTACTAACATCACCTGCAGTAAAGAATCCACCGTTAAGCCAAAAATCGTATTTCCCTTCTTCAACTTCTTTGAAGTCATATTTAGGTTTAATTTCTTTCATCATTTATTCCTCCAAAATTCTTCTTTTGTCATTGAGTACATAACTCCATCTACTATTGTATCATCACATAACTTGCGATACATTCTAAGCGTTCCTTCATATAGAAAAGGAAACTTTGATATTACTTTTTTTGAAGCATTATTTTTTTCATGATGACATACCATAATTAAATCTAGGTATAAATCATTAAAACCATAATTAAGCATTGCTTCAACTGCTTCTGTCATATAACCTTGATTTCTATAGCGTCTATTCAAACAAAAACCAAGTTCTCTACAATTAATATTTTTTCTTATATTTGCTTTATATAAAGAAATTGTTCCAATTAATTTGTTACTACTCTTTAAAATAATAGCCATCGTTTCTTCGCCATAAGCATAACCAACTATTACATTACGAGTTGTTTTAATATCTGGGTGAGGGCTCCATCCAGCATGATAAGCTGTTAGTGGGTCACTACACATTTCGTATAAATCCCGATCATCAGAAAAGAGAAAGGGTCTGATAATTAATCTATCAGTTACTAATTTCACTTTATCGCCTTCTTCTATAAAAAAATAAAAAGCCTAAAAATATAAGGACGAACTATTCGCGGTACCACCTTATTTCTAGACTTTATTACTAGCACTTAAAATCTTTAACGCAGATTTACGGTTTAAACTACTTCAATTTCATCTAAACATCTCCTAGGCTACCTTCGTTACTCTATAAAAAGCATCTCACCAACCTGCTTCTCTCTTAATTATAGTTTATAACTACTCTTCCTATTCTTCGATTTATACGTAATTATTTTATAATTAAAGTTTAAATTTGTCAATCAAATAATAAAAGTAAACTTTAACATAGATATTCTCTTAATAAACTTATGTATTTATTCTCACCATCAAAGACAATTTTTGATTTAGTTAAGTATTTTAATTTACATTTAACTTTTAAACATTCATTATAAAATATATCTATATTTCCACCATGAATTAAACTAGTTAACGCTGGTACAGGAATATATACTTTAAATTCTTCAAAATATAAAATAATTATTCTTATATAAGAAGGAGCCTGTCGATTTTGTTCTTTTATAATTTTTACTCTTTTTGGACTCTCTTCAATTATAGAATAACTTTTATGTTCAAAATCATTTTTACTATAAATATATCTTCTTAAAACGAATGCTCCTCGAACAATAAAAATACATAATAAAGAACAAATTATTAAATAAGTCAAGAGTTCTAAAATAAAGCTATCATGATTGTTTAAATTTGAATTAAATTTCATAACCAAATCAAATATGCCAACTACAGCTAAAATTAATACAATCGATAAAAAAATGACACAAAATAACCCTTCCATTTTTAAAAGATCTTGTACTGGTTTGATTTTTTTCAACATTATTCCATTAACTGTTTCGTCAGTTTTATTATTCAAAATAAAAGATTCGATTTTAACATTTATATCAATTATTAACTTATAAATACTGTCAATAAAAGAATCAATATTATTAAATTCTTTTGTAGAAAATGATGCTTTTGTTTTTAGTTTTAGAATTTTAGTGTTTTTTGTTCCTTCATATCTATTAGGAGGAGTTATCTTATATGAAACACTATTTTCTTTGATTACAATACACACTTCAAATCCGCGGAATCTATAATATAAATTAACTACATTTAATTCAGTTATACTTGAATAAATGCTACTAACATCTTTAATATTATTTAATTTAACTTTATCATAAACTCTTTTTCCTAATTCTTTTCTTATTGAAAGTACATAGCATTCTTCAAAAAGATTTCTTGTTATTTTTTCTTTTAGAGTATGATATTTTTTATTAATCTTTTTATCTAATTTATTATTTTTCTTTAAACCTATATTCGAAAAAATCATAAATATAATCAAAAATATTAATAAAACACTTATAACAATTAATGCTTCATATTTATTCGAAATAAAAGAATAGATGGTTAAACCTATATAAAACAGTGTGATTATAATTATAGATATTTTTTCTTTTTTTCCCATAAACTTCAACTCTTCCTAAAATTATTATTAAGAAATTAATCTGTAAGATATTCTTTCAATAATCTAACATATTTATTATCTCCATCAAATACAATTTTTGATTTAGTTAAGTATTTAAATTTTGTTTTTATTTTTAAACACTCATTATAAAACGCCTTCATATTTTTTCGATATTTTAAAAAAGTACAATCATTTAATGGAATGTATAACTTCATTTTATCAAAATATAAAATTATGCATCGTATATAAATAACATTTGAATGACCATAGCTTCTATAACGATTATATGGACTAGGTTCTTTAAGTAATCTAACTTTATATGGTCTTTGATCAGTAATTGAAAAATTCTTATTATTAAAATCATCTTTAAAACGAATATAGTCTATCAAAACAGCTATACCATTGATAATCAAAAAAATTAAAACACCAATTAATAAAATACCAAAAATCAAACCTATAATAAAAACAACTATACTATCTTTTCGATAATAATCATTAGAAATAAAAAAATATAATCCAATCGTCAAAAACGTAAGGAAAATAGAACCAAATATTATGCTTTCTAATCCCACTCGCTTTAAAAAATCTTTGTATGGTTTTATTTTATTAAACATTCTTCCATTAAAGTTTTCATCAGTGATATTTACTTGAGCGAATCCTTTAATTTCTTCATTAATCCCTATCATGAGATTATAAATATTTTTTATAAAAGAATCAATATCATAAAATTCTTTAGGTGTAAAATCTGTCTTTTTCTTATTTTCAAACTCATCGTTATTTTCAGTAACATCATACCTTGATGGAGTATCAATACGGTAGTAAATATCATTTTCTTCAATATTTATACATACTTCAAACCCACGAAATCTATAGTATAAATTTACGCTATTTACTTCAGTTATATTTGAAAATATATTTCCTACTTCTTTAAGTTTATTAATTTGAACTTCTTCATATAACTTTTTTTCCAATTCTTCTTTAATAGAAAGTACATAACATTCTTCAAAAACAGTTCTTTCTGATTTTTCTTTTAGCATATGATATTTATCATTTACCTTTTTAGTTATTTTAGAAATACCATTTAAAGGAAATTTATACATAACAATTAAAATAATTACAATTAATAAGATATAAGATAAAAAAATTATCACATCATATTTTTCTCCCGCAAAACTCATAGTTACCATTACAGTTACACTTAACAAGAAAAAAACAATCGAAGTAATGATATATATAATTTTTGTTTTCATTATATTCTTCACTCCTTTTAAAAGAAAAAGAACACTAATTTAATAGCATCCTAATTTTTCTAACATAACTTTACTTTTTAAACCATAATATTGATGTTTTTCATAGTATGAATCAATTATATCTGAAACAATACTAATAGCTTCATCATCTTCAACTCTTATCTCAAATGACTTATCAAAATAAAGTAAATTAATGATCTTAGTAGCTGTTATACCGATATTATCACTTGAGGTGTGATTAACACATTCCATAGAACCATGTGCTATTGAAATTCCAACTAAACCATCACTTTTACCACAATGACAACAAACTCTAAACTGTGGTTGTATTCCTAGGAAATATAACATTTTAATTCTAAATTCTAATAGTAAGAATTTTAAATCATCACGTTTAGTAAGTTGTTGTAAAAATTCTAATAATAAACGATATAAAACGGTGAAATTAACATCATTATCAGCTACCATCCTATAGATTAATTCTATAGCGTATGAAGCTACACTAAATTTTTTTAAATCATTTTTTATATCATTAAAATAATTAACTACATCAATATTTTTACCTTTATTTAGACTTCCTTTTTCCTCGACTTCAAAATCAATAAGCGTTAGAACTTGGGTATCATTAGCTAAACCTTCTTTGATTCGTTTTGCACGCATAACCAAAAAACTTTCTTTACCATCTTCAGTTAAAAGGTAAAGAATTTTATGATTTTCCTTATAATCTATCGTGTTTAGAATTATCCCTTGTCTCTTTTTTAACATCTTTTTGTGCTAACTCCTTAGAAATCTCTTCTCTGTATTTTAAGTAGTCTATAATTTTACCGCTTTTACGAAATTTTAAAAACAATTTTTCTTTCATCTATTAACACCTTCATAACTTATTGTTAGAAGAAATTAAAGATTAATACATGTTAAAAATTGTCATCACCATATCCAAAAGATTTTAAAGCATTTTCTCGATTACGCCAATCTTCTTTTACTTTAACCCAAACTTCTAGATATACTTTACTTCCTAAAATATTAATTATATCTTTTCTAGCTTGTGAACTAATCTTTTTAAGCATTTGTCCACCAGCTCCAATAATAATCCCTTTTTGACTCTTACGTTCAACATAAATTGATGCGTAACAATCAATAATATTTGGATTATCTTCATTTTTCTTTAACATATCAATCACGACAGCTACGCTATGTGGAATTTCTTCTTCAGTATTATGTAATACTTTTTCTCTAATAATTTCCGCAATTAAAAAGCGTTCTGGGTGATCTGTTATCATATCAGTAGGATAATATTGTGGTCCTTCTGGTAATACTTCTTTTATATCGTTTAAAACATGAACGATATTTTGGTTTTCTAATGCACTTATTGGATAGATACCTTTAAAGTTAAATTTATCTTTATATTCTAAAATAATTTTATCGATTTCATTTCTATTTTTTAATAAATCAATTTTGTTAATGCATAAGAAAACAGGTGTATTAGTATTTTTAATATTATCTAAAATCATTTCTTCCCCTAAGGTGAAATGTTCTTTAGCACTTATCATCCATAAAATGGCATCTACTCCACGTGTAGATTGATAAGCACTCTTAGTCATTCTTGCCCCTAATTCATTATGAGGTTTATGAATTCCAGGTGTATCAATAAAAATAATTTGAGAATCCTCTTCCGTTAAAACACCACTAATTGTGTTTCTAGTTGTTTGAGGCTTATTACTCATAATCGCTATTTTTTTACCTATAACTGTATTTAAAAAGGTACTTTTACCAACATTTGGTCTACCAATAATTGCTACAAAACCACTTCTCATATTCTATAAATCATCCCCACTAAACGAATAAGGTAATAACTCTTTAACAGTCATCTTTTTAACATCACCTTTTAGATTTGTTAAATAAACTGGTGTATCAGAGTTTAATAATTCAGCCATAACTTGTCTACAAGCACCACATGGCGAAATTGGTGTATCTGTTGCTCCTGCGATACTCATAGCTACGATATCATCTTTTACTACACCTTCTGAATATGCTTTAAATAAAGCTGTTCTTTCTGCACAGTTACATAATCCGTAACTTGCATTTTCAATATTACATCCTGTTATAATTGTTCCATCTTTAAGTAGTAATGCCGCACCTACTTGAAACTTAGAATAAGGAACATAGGCATTTTTCATTGCATCTACAGCAGCACTCATTAATTTATTCATACCACTTTCTCCTCTCACAAGGTTTGCTTTAGCTAAAATTTCTTCTTGCAAGCTAAACATAACCTTTTCATCTACCTCATTCATATGATCATAACCAATTAAATGAAGATACCCATGAACAGCTAAGAAACCAAACTCTCTTTCAATTGAGTGATTGTAATCAGCAGCTTGTTCTATTGCTCTATCACAACAGATAAATACATCACCTAACTCATCAATTGCTTCCATAAAAATTTCAGTTTGATTTTCCATTAAGGCAAATGTAATTACATCGGTAACTTTATCTATACCACGGTAGTCTCTATTTATTTGTTGTATTGTGTCTTTATCAACAAAAATTATATTAAAAAATCTATCATCT
Source organism: Anaeroplasmataceae bacterium (assembly GCA_045126355.1). Taxonomy (GTDB): domain Bacteria; phylum Bacillota_I; class Bacilli_A; order Acholeplasmatales; family Anaeroplasmataceae; genus CAZSIA01. Next base: position 30,093 of record JBGVOE010000016.1, read on the forward strand.
TTGACATGTTTAAAAACACTTCTAATAATTTTTTTATATTCTTTAACATCTACTTTAGTTTCATTTACAAAATTTATTTTCAAAATTAACACCTTCTTGCTTTAATATTTTACCAAATATTAACCGTACTTTCAATACAAATGAAAAAAGCAGGTGCACAAAACACCTGCTTAATGAGACTATATTATTAGATATCTAATAAACGGAAGATTCTTCCTTTAGTTACCATAAATACAATGTCTAAAATCCAAATAATGTTCCAACCTACAAGTAAACGTACG